>DMIT01000027.1 GCA_003452275.1 Rhodospirillaceae bacterium
TCGCGGATCGCTTCGCGGGATTTGACGGTATGCATGAAGTGAATTCTGGCGCTGGGCACCCATTTGCGCACATTGCGCACTTCTTCGATAGAAGCGGCATCGAACGTCTTGATTCCGGCTTTGGCTATTGATTTAATGACCTCTTTGGACGGGTTGCATTTAACCGCATACATGACCGTCCCGCGAAAGAGGCGTTTAAACTCTTTTGATTTCGCGGTGAGTTTTTGCAGGTCTAAAATATGCAAGGGAACAGCCGGCTTGAGCTGTGAAACGATATCATCAATGCGTTTCTCGAGAGTGTTATTCTCGGATAGCAGGGGAACAGAATAAACCATATGACCTCCACAAAATCCAATACTACAATTCAACATTACAGTATTGAATATTAAGGAAGGCTTAAGAGGCGACGCCTCTTAAAAAGATTTAGTGCAGGGTTACCGTATCCAGATCATTTTGCGAGGCAAGAGCCAAAGCGGATTCAGATGAATCGGTCAATGTCAGGGCGGTACCGTCCGCAGCATGAAGCGCATAGGCTTGTCTGTCCATCACTTTGACAGGCTTGATATAGGCGATATGACCAGTGCCGAGGGTCAGGAAATCCTGCTCTGAAATTCGGCGTAGCAAGATGTCTTTATGAACAGTTGTTTTAATATCCATGTGTTGCCTCACAACCCTTTAATCCTCACCAGAATATCATATCTAGACAGAAAAGGGCAAAAAAAGGTTAAGAAGGGTCGATTTCAATGGCTTTCTGCGGCGGTTGGCTGAAAGCAACCGCTTTGGAGGCCGCTGTAATCTGTATTTTCCGCGCATTTGATTCGGGGGCGATTCGTTTCATATCAATATGCAAAAGTCCGTTATCAAGCGTGGCCCCCAGAATTTCGATGCCATCGGCCAGAATGAACGATTTTTGAAACTGGCGCGCGGCAATTCCGCGATGCAGATAGACGCGTCCGTCTTCTTCATCCGTTTGCTTGCCGCGAATGGTCAAATTATTCTGTTCGGTTTCCACATCCAGATCAGCCATGGTAAACCCTGCAACTGCCAGAGTGATCCGGAGGCCATCTTCGCCGATTTGTTCGATATTATAGGGCGGATACCCTTCATTGGCGGTTTTTTTGATCCGGTCAAGCGTGCGCTCGAACTGGTCAAACCCTAGGAACAAGGGCGAATCGAATAGGGAAATACGCTGTGTTGTCATTGTCAAACCCCTCTTGTTGAGCGAATTTTTAAAGAGCGACCCAAAAGAGGCATCGCTTATATCTTGAATATAATCGCCTTTTCGGGAAAATCAAGTTGGCACTGGAAAAGTCGGACGAAGCACCATAAGGTAGCTGGATGGTCAGCAAAAAAATCACACTGAAAAAAATCAATTTGGCACTTCAGGGCGGCGGCTCTCACGGGGCGTTTACATGGGGCGTTCTTGATGCCCTGCTCGAAGACGGGCGGTTCGATATCGAAGGGATCAGCGCGACGTCCGCAGGTTCCATGAATGCGGTCGTCATGGCGGCGGGATATATCAAGGGCGGAGTCGAAGGTGCCCGTACCTATTTAAAGCAATTCTGGAGAGAAGTGTCGGATGCAGGCTCGGTTTTCTGTCCGGTCAGCAATCTGGCTGTCGATAATCCTTTTTCCAGCTTCATTCCCAAATGGATGACCCCCGACTGGCTGGGGATGGGCATAAATCTAGGGGGTGAAAACCCTGCCATGCAGATGATGACCGCTTTGGCACAGAATATCTCCCCTTACCAGTTCAACCCTCTGAACCTTAATCCCCTGCGCGATATCCTTGATGAAATGGTCGATTTCGACGCGTTGCGCCGTAACAAGGATTTCAAACTGTTCATTACCGCCACCAATGTGCGTACAGGGGGATCGCGGATTTTTACCTCGTCCGAACTGACGCGCGATATGGTATTGGCCTCTGCGGCCCTCCCCAACGTATTTCAGGCGGTCGAAATCGACGGTGAAGCCTATTGGGACGGGGGATATGTCGGCAATCCGTCGCTATGGCCGCTTTTCTATGAAACCGACGGCATCGATCTGGTGATTGTGCATGTCAATTCGATTGTGCAGAATACCTTACCCAAAGATGCCATGAATATCGAAGATCGCGTCAATGAAATTACCTTTAATTCCGCGATGCTTAAGGAAATGCGGGCGATTGGATTTGTGCAGAAATTGCTGCAACGGGATATGCTCAAACCCGAATATCGTAACAAGTATCGGGATGTATTGATGCACGCTATTCGCGCGGATAGCGTCATGCGTGATTTCAGCATGGCCACCAAACTGGACACGTCATGGCCGCTTTTGACCCGCTTGTTCGATGCGGGCCGCAAAACGGCCAAAAGCTGGGCTGACGAGAATTTTGACAAAATCGGCAAAATGTCCAGTATTGATCTGGAAAAAGATTATTTGAACATCGCAGTTGACGAGAAATCCAAAGTAAAATGAGCAAAGAATTATTCCTTGTAGACGGATCAGGCTTTATTTTCCGCGCTTACCATGCCCTGCCGCCTTTGACCCGCCCTGACGGAACCCCTGTCGGCGCAGTGATGGGGTTTTGCAATATGCTCTCTAAACTGCTGTCCACGCACCGCGATGCGCATATTGCGGTGATCTTTGATGCGGCCCGTAAAAATTTCAGGAATGATATTTATGCGGAGTATAAAGCGCATCGTCCCCCCGCGCCCGAGGATTTGATTCCCCAATTTCCATTGATCCGCGAGGCTTCCATCGCTTTTGGTCTGCCGACCATGGAAATGGAAGGGTTCGAGGCAGACGATATCATTGCAACCTATGCCAAACTGGCAGAGTCCGAAAATATCAAGGTCACGATTGTGTCATCGGATAAGGATTTGATGCAATTGGTACGCGGCGATATCAAACTGATGGATCCGATGAAACAAGTCATGATCGGTGCTGCGGAAGTGTTTGAAAAATTCGGTGTGACGCCCGATAAAGTCGTCGATGTGCAGGCTTTGTGCGGTGACCCGTCCGACAATGTCCCGGGAGTTCCAGGAATCGGGGTCAAAACGGCGGCAGAATTGATTAATGCTTATGGCAGTCTTGAAAATTTACTCAATAATATTGCCTATATTAGACAGCCAAAACGGCGCGAGACTTTGGAAAGCAATGCGGAATTGGCCCGCATTTCCAAGAAACTCGTGACATTGCGGGATGATGTGCCCGTGCCGATTCCGGTGCAGCAATTGGTTGCTGGCCCGCAGGATCAACTGGCCGCTTTTCTGGAATATCAAGGTTTTCGAACCTTGTTGTCCCGCCTTACAAAAACCCCTGTTGCGCCGCCTGCCGATCCTGCAAGCCCGTCTATTCCGGCCACTCTGCTTGCAAGCGGGCAGGCAGAAGTGACGGTCGATTACCAGCTTATCACCGATGCTGCAACCTTAACCACATGGCTTGCCGATGCCTATGAAACCGGTGTGCTGGCAATAGATACCGAAACCACAGGGCTGACCCCCGCGCGTGCGGATTTGGTGGGGGTATCGCTGGCGACCCGCCCCGGTCGCGCCTGTTATATTCCGATAGGTCATGGAACCGGCGGCGATTTATTTGCGACACCGTCGGCAGCGAATACGCTGCAACAGCCTAAAATCGCAGACATTGTTGCGGTTCTTCAAAAGATTTGTGCAGATAGGGCGATTATCAAGGTCGGACATAACATGAAATTCGACCTGCAAATGCTGCAATTGGTAGGACTGGAATTCGCCGCGTTGGATGATACGATGCTGATGTCCTACGTGTTGGACGGATCGGCTCATGGTCATGGCCTTGATGAACTGTCCGAACTGCATTGCGCCCATAAAATGATTTCCTATGACGAAGTAACGGGAACAGGCAAAAATCGCATTTCCTTTGCGGCAGTCCCGCTGGATAAGGCCTGTGATTACGCAGCAGAGGATGCAGATTTCACCCTCCGCCTGTACCATATCTTGAAACCGCGTCTGGCCGCCGAGAGAATGTCGGTGGTCTATGAAGATATCGAACGCCCGTTGATTCAGGTCATTGCCGATATGGAGCAAAACGGCATTTGTGTGGATAAAACCGTCCTGAAGCGCCTATCCCAAACTTTCGCTGAAAAAATAGCGGCACTTGAGGCGGATATCCATACGGAAGCTGGGCATCCGTTTAATGTCGGATCGCCCCGACAACTCGGTATTGTCCTGTTTGACGAAATGGGCTTACAAGGTGGGACAAAAACCAAAACCGGAGACTGGTCAACGGCTGCCGATATTTTGGAAAATCTGGCGGAGCAGGGATACGGCTTTGTCGATAAGATACTCGAATGGCGTCACCTTTCCAAATTGCGCTCCAACTATACAGAAAGTCTGCAAGAGGCGATCAATTCGAAAACAGGCCGTGTTCATACGTCTTTTGCCATGGCCTTGACCAATACCGGAAGATTGTCATCATCTGACCCGAATTTGCAAAATATCCCGATCCGTACCGAAGAAGGCCGTATGATACGTACGGCTTTTGTCGCACCCGCAGGCCATGTGCTGATTTCTGCCGATTATTCCCAGATTGAATTGCGTTTAGCGGCAGAGCTGGCACAGGTCAAAGCCTTGCAGGACTCGTTCCGTACGGGTGAGGATATTCATACACGTACGGCATCGGAAGTCTTGGGAATTCCCCAAGCGGATGTGACCCCGGAGATCAGACGCAGTGCCAAAGCCATTAATTTCGGGATCATTTACGGCATTAGCGGCTTCGGTCTTGCCAAGCAATTAGGGGTCAGTAATGGCGAAGCCAGTACCTATATCCGCAATTATCTAGGAAAATTCCCCGAATTAGAGCGTTTTATGTCCGGTTTGAAGGATGAAGCGCGAAAATCAGGCTATGTGAAGACATTTTTTGGTCGAAAATGCGTTATTTCAGGCATCAATGATAGAAACGGAGCCAAAAGACAGTTCGCCGAGCGTCAGGCGATCAATGCCCCGTTGCAAGGAACTGCCGCCGATATTGTCAAACTGGCGATGACGGAAGTCGATAGACGTATCAGGTCGGGTGACATTGCCGCGACCTTATTGCTTCAGGTGCATGATGAACTCGTCTTCGAAGTCAGGGAAGAAGATGCGGCCAAAGTATCCGCCCAAATCAGGCAGATCATGGAAAATGTTGCTTCCTTTTCCATTCCCCTCGCTGTCGAGGCCAAATGGGCGAAAAACTGGTCGGATGCGCATTAAAAAACCAACTTAAATGACCACTTCATCTTCCCTTTGCCCCTCACTCTATGATAGGATTGTAAAGGTTGTTTAATTTGGTGGTTTGGTGTGGCTTCTCATATGCTCTTTGCAATAGGTAGAACCTCTTTCTCTATGCGTTTCAAAACAAAACTGGGTTTTGTTGCTGCCGGATTATGTATGGCGGCTGCATGGGGTGGTATTTCTGCGCCTGCCAGTGCCAGTGTTTTCTCAACCTATAATCTTCCCCCCTATACTTGTACCACAGGTGTAGGGTGTTGTAGTGCCGCATCCATGCCGAGTTTGATTCATTCGATGTTTTCCGGGACGGGCCTGTACACAGGGCAACAGGATTTGCAGCAATATTATTATACAAATTCTTTGTGGCCCAAGGTCGAGACCGCTCTTGAAAAATCAACCGATGAAGCTCGAAATGTGATGTTGATGACGGTAGGGCCGAGAGGGTCGTTTATAGATGCTCAGACTTTAATCCAGACATTGACCTCTTTA
>DMIT01000097.1 GCA_003452275.1 Rhodospirillaceae bacterium
CAGTTTTCAAATTCCAAAAACCAGCAGAAATTTTGCACATTGAGCTTTGCACTCATTTCGTGACTTCGTAATCTTCGCGTTTAAAAACCGGATTTTTCCTCCTGTCAGGGTGCCGAAAGATATTTTTCTTGAAATGTTATATTGTAACAATCTTGAAAATATGCATAGATGGCGATATTCAAACGAAAGATCGAGCCATGATTATCCTGAAAACAGAATCGTTGACTGTCCGGCATAGCGCCAATTCTCCCCTTTTGTCCTTTCCGGATATAACGGTCAAGGTAAAGGACAAGATTTTATTACTGGGCGATTCCGGCAGCGGGAAGACAAGCCTGCTATCGGTGATGGCCGGTCTGTTACAGCCGACCACGGGGAAAATATTGATCGGTGACCATGATCTCTATGCGATGGATATCAAAAAACGCGACGAATTGCGCGGCAAGTCATTCGGTTTTGTGTTTCAGACATTGCATTTGTTGCCATCCCTGACCGTGGCGCAAAATATCTTACTAGCGGCCGACATGGCCAATATTCCTCCGCCCGAAGGGAGGTTGAAAAATCTTTTATCCTCTCTGGGCCTGACGGATAAGGCACATAGCAAACCGTCGCAGTTAAGTCAGGGGCAACAACAACGTGCGGCACTGGCGCGCGCCATTTTTAATTTTCCGGCTTTGATTATTGCCGACGAACCGACATCGTCTCTCGATGATAAAAATGCAGCCGCTGTCATGGATTTATTAGAGCAGCAGGCAATAGAATCGGGAAGTGCCTTACTGGTGGCAACCCATGATTCCCGTATCAAAAACAGATTCGATCAGGTCATTGATCTGGCAAAAGAGGTGGCATAATGAATATCGTATCTCTGGCTGTGAAAGGCCTTCAACATAAACCGCTTCATACCACGTTGAGCATTCTGGCGACCATGATGGGAATGGCGATGCTGACGGCGGTGTTCTTGATTTCAAACGGTATCAGTGACGGGCTGAAACGCAATAGCGGGGGAATTGATGTCGTTGCGGGCGCAAAGGGCAGCCCGTTACAATTGATTTTGTCCACCGTCTATCATAGCGATGTTCCAATCGGGAATATTGATATCTCTGACTATGACAGCCTGCGTCGTAACCCGATGGTCAAACAGGCTATTCCGATTGTGGTCGGTGATAATTTCAAAGGATGGCGCGTGGTCGGTACGACCCCTGAGTTTTTAAACCTCTATCAGGCCCGCTTTGCAGAGGGAAACATATTCTCACAACCCTTCGAAGTTGTCGCGGGGGCCAATACAGATGTCAAAATAGGCGAAAAATTCGCTGCCCGTCACGGGTTTGCGGCGGACAGTGATGATGTCCATGATTTCCATCTGTATAAGGTGGTCGGACGTCTGGCCCCGACGGGGACAGTGATCGACAGGTTATTGATGACCCCTTATGTCAGTGTTCAGCAACTCCATGCCCATTTGGACGAAGATGAAAAAGACGGGCCGGAAGCGGAAACAGAATTGGCAATGGCGCATCAGGTGACGGCCATTCTGATAAAGGCGCGCAATGGTGCCGCGGTGATGAACTTGCCGCGCGTTATCAATCATCATGACAAAATGCAGGCCGCCAACCCCGGATATGAACTGGCGCGCCTTTCCAAAAGTTTCGGCATCGGGCGGGATGTTTTAAATGCATTGGGGTTATCGATCCTGATTTTATCCGTTCTGATGTTATTTTCTACGCTGGCCTCATCCCTCACCGAACGACGTCATGACATGGCAGTCTTGCGCGTATTGGGGGCATCTCCTGCAAAACTATTTGCAACCCTTATGATCGAGGGGGTTCTGGTCGCGGCGGCAGGCACCGGTGCGGGTATTATTTGCGGACATATCCTCGCTTATTCATTGACGGGGCTATTAGGAAGTTTCGAAGGAATCGTCGCCAATGGGGACTTTTTGCTTCCCCATGCGTTTGATGCTATCTTGCTGGCTGTCGGGTGCGGGGCAGGGATGTTGGCGGCATTGCCTGCCGCAATTTCCGCCGCGCGAACGGACATCGCCCGCTTGCTTGTGAAAGGCTAAATAAATGAAACGGTTTTTATGGGTATGTTGTTTGGCGATATTTCTGCCTTCATCTGCCCATGCTTTGAAATATGAAGAAGGGGCAGACGCCCCCACGCGTAGTATCGAAGATTTTATCAAAGATTATATCGATATACCGGCGGGCGGGCTGGACTGGAAAGTTTTGGGTAAAACCAAAGTGATTGATATCAATACCAAAGATTCTGACGGCATGGATCTGGTCTATCAAAAACCGGAATTTCCGGATGCGGTCAAAGCGTTGGATAAAACAAAAATCCGTATCAAGGGCTATATGTTCCCGCTGGATTCGGATGAACGCCAAAGCCAGTTTCTATTCGGCCCTTTTCCGCTGAATTGCCCGTTTCAATATCATGTCAGTCCGGCTCTGGTGATCGAAGCCCATACCGCAAAAGATTTTCCTATCAAATTTTCCTATGACCCGTTGATTATTGAAGGTACACTGGAATTGGTTCCGGAAGATAAAGATTTGTCCACATTTTATCGATTACGGGATGTGAAATTGATAAAGGATAAGTGAAATGATCCATAAAAAAGCTTTGTTAAAGCAAGTGGCCGATTATTGCGCAGAAAACGGCATTCGGTTCACTGAACCCCGCCAGTTTGTGCTGGAGATCATTGCCGATGCCAAAAAACCGGTCGGTGCATATGATGTGCTGGAACAATTGGGCAAGAAACTCGACAATCCCAAACCGCCGACAGCTTACCGCGCGATTGAGTTCCTCTCGGAACATGGGTTTATTCACAGGATAGAGAGCCTGAACGCCTATGTCGCCTGTCATAGCGACCATTTGCATCAAGGGTCACAATTTATGATTTGCGATGATTGCGGAACGGTTGTCGAAACACATCTATGCCATTTGCCTGAACCATTGGTGAATAAAACAGTGGAGGCCGGCTTTCATCTCGCACGCTGGAATGTTGAACTCCACGGTCAATGCGATAAATGTTATCGGGTATAGTTGAAAGAACCAGCCCATGACCTTTGCAGATAATATACTGGAATTCATAACCCTGTTTGAAACCAGCCTGTCGGATGACAGTTTTGTGAAACTCTCCCTTGACTATTATCGGGGTGAAGAGGCGGGATTAAAATCCGTTCATGTGCGCCGTATCATCATTAAGCGTGAAGAGAAATTGAGCTTTACCTATCGCTATAAAACCCGCGATATTGTGAAGAATTATGCGAAGAGTGATGCGATCTTAAATATCCATGATCGGTTACAAAACGGGTTTGAATTGGGGGCTTTGTGTACCACTGCCTTTGATCTGGTGCTTGATAAAAAATCATTGAAACGTAAGCCGGCCAGTCATACCGCCCAGCCATCCCTCGACCATGACCGCAGTAAATCCAGACTGATTGCGCCAGAGGGGAAGGGATATCTGCATGCCTTGGCCATTACCGACGCCACCGGCCATGTCTTCAAAAATGCACAGGACAAATTTCGCCAGATCAATAAATATGTCGAAATCTTGAGCGGTCTTATCAAACATATTCCGCCAGATAAGGTCAAAAGAATCATCGATATGGGGGCGGGCAAAGGCTATCTGACTTTTGCACTTTATGATTATCTGCTCGGCGCGGGGTTTGAGTCCGATGTGATCGGTGTTGAATATCGGGCTGATTTGGTGGAAGCCTGTAACAAGATTGCGGCCGATACCGGTTATGACCGATTGCAATTTGCCCAAGGCACCGTCATGAATTTTGATTGTACGGGGGCCAATATTATCATCGCCCTTCATGCCTGTGATACCGCAACCGATGACGCGATTTATAAGGGCATTCAGGCGGGGGCCGACCTCATTGTCGTTGCCCCGTGTTGCCACAAACAAATCCGCCGCGAAATCGAACAGCATGGCGTCGTCAATGAACTGGATTTCCTTATGAAACACGGTACCTTCGTCGAACGTCAGGCAGAAATGGTCACGGACGGATTGCGCGCCCTCATTTTGGAATATTATGGTTATTCAACCAAAGTCTTTGAATTCATCTCTGACGCCCATACTCCCAAAAATGTCATGATTGTCGGCACCAAAACAATATCCCCCAAAGATCCCACCATTCTAGAAAAAATCAAAACCGCAAAATCTTTCTTCGGTATCCAAAAACACCATCTGGAAAAATTGCTGGCAATGTAGGCGTCTATTATCATCCAATTGATATGTTAAATATAAAAAAGTTAAGATAAAGATAAAATTTGCTGGACAATCTGTCTTCATTTGGTTAAAACACACCACTCCCGACAGGAAAATCCGTTTTTCTGTCTGGTTTTTATGTTGCGGACCCAAGGAAAATCTATAGACCCATTCGAGAATTGTCATTAAGTGTACTTCAGGCAAGCCGCAGACTTGAGCCACTTTTTGACGGGATGAAT
>DMIT01000166.1 GCA_003452275.1 Rhodospirillaceae bacterium
CTTTGGTCGATAAATCGGTGATCGACAATCCCGATGACTGAATTTTTGAGATAATTTCGCCGGCGGTCATGATTTTAGGGTCAAAGGTGACAGTGAAGCTATCGGCACTTTTTATTTTGATGGACAGATCCTGAAGACCGGCAGGCATAGTGGTGATGTCGTTGGCGACGCGTATTTCGATTTCTTTGCCATCCACGCGGGATAATAAGGTGCGTTTATCCTCATCAACAATAATTTTACCATGGTTGATAATGGCAATGCGGTCGCATAATTCTTCGGCTTCCTGCAAATAATGGGTGGTTAGTAAAATAGTGACGCCTTTTTTATTCAAGGCGCGCACATTTTCCCATAACTGATTGCGCAATTCAACATCCACACCCGCTGTCGGTTCATCCAGAACCAGAATAGGCGGTGAATGCACCATGGCTTTCGCAACCATCAGACGGCGGCGCATTCCTCCGGAAAGGGACCGTGTATAAGCCCCTGCTTTATCCGCTAAGCCGACCATTTTCAGCAATTCGTCCGAACGGCGCTCTGCTTTCGGCACGCCGTATAAACCGGCTTGCAGGTCGAGAATTTTTTTAGGGGAAAAGAACGGGTCAAAATTGATTTCCTGCGGAACGATGCCGATATTGGCACGCGTTTGGCGTGGATTTTCATCAATATCGGTATCCCAGATGCGGACATTCCCCGATGTCTTTAAGACAAGGCCGGCCAAAATATTGATTAAGGTAGATTTTCCGGCTCCGTTCGGCCCTAACAGGCCGTAGATTGATCCAGCGGGAATGGTCAGATTCGTATCCTGTAAAGCAATCTTTTCGGGACTCTTTCCAGAGGCAGCGTAAGTTTTATGGAGGTTTTTGATGTCGATGGCGTTCATAACACATGACTATAGATTGGCATTATAAAAAACCAAGAGAAATATAATCAAAAAACGAAATTCAGAGATCAAAAGCCGATTTCGTGAATAATCATCGGGATATTGACAATTTTTCCCGGCGTGCCGTTGTTCATTTCGATGACGAAAATGCTTTCCCCAGTGCGCATATATTTACGCATCGGTTTGTGAACAGTCATCCCGATATCCTGAATACGCCCCGTGGAACTCACAAGGGTGAGGGACGAATCATCAATGCTGTAAAGGGCATAATCGGTATCTTCGGCAATTTGCCCGTCATAGAATAAGTAAACACGGCCATCGGCATTGACCGCCAGATCGACATCCATTGATTGTCGTAGGTGGGGCAAGACGGGCAATTCGTCAACAGATGGCAAATGATCCATCAATAATTTTGCTTCATTCGTCGCTTTTAAAACATCGATTTCTTGGTCTGGTAACATGGATAAAACCTAAATTTGTGATGAGCGATGGTTAAAAAGCAGGGCCTTTATTGATTGCTGGTGCCCCAATATTAATGTTTGTTCGTGGTTCGTTTGCTGCAATTCCCAATTGACGATCCTGATTGAGCGTTGTGGCCAATTCTGCTGCGGATTGGGTCAATCCGGGTTTCCCGCCAGCTGGATCAACCACCACCGTGGGCGTTGCCGGCTGTCCTGCTGCCATCAGGGCTTGCGTAGTGAGCAAGCCCATACCCGTCACGATCATCGGGGATGCTGTTGGAATAGCGTCCTGAATTGTTAAATCAACCATTTCTTCCTCATTCCTCACTCTGCCCCTTATTTGGGAAAGGGGCAGATTCTCGATAACTGTATTGTAGCAAAAGAGTTATGAATAAATGCTTAAATAGGTTGGGGGATTATGCAACGTTGTGTTTTTTAACCCATGCCACATATTGATCCATCCAGCCTTGAAGGAATTTATGGCTTTTTTCGCCGATTTTTCCATCTGCATCGAACAGATCATCTTTCATTTGCAAGAAAACTTCGGGTTGGCCCATGGTTGGCATGTCCAGATATGACAGAACATTGCGCAAATGTTGTTGTGCTAATGCGGTGCCCATCACTCCCACCGAAATACCGATCACACCCGCAGGTTTCTTGGCCCATACCCCTTGTCCATAAGGACGTGAGGCATGGTCGATGGCGTTTTTAAGGACGCCCGGCATAGAACGGTTATATTCAGGGGTTACAAATAAAACACCTTGTGATGCACTGACATCGCTTTTTAATTGCTTCACGGATGCAGCCTGATTGGCATCGTCATCTTGATCATATTGCGGAAGATTTCCAATGTCGGCGAATTTAAATGAAAAATCGGATGGAGCCATTTTGATCAAAGCCTCTGCTAATTTGCGATTAAATGAATCTTTGCGCAAGCTGCCGACGATAATGGCGATTTGATATGTGCTCATGTGATGCTCCGTTCTGGTCAAAGGTTATTTTGGTTCGCTGACTGATTTAGATGGATCATAGATGAAATTCCAGTGCCAGACCAGAATAGAGGCTGTTTATCTCATGAATTTTTACAGTATGCTATCAAACCATTTTTCTTTCCTCGTCATGCTCTGAATTCCCTTGCAATAACGACAGGGACAGCATTTGCCAGCATCAACTTTATAGGATCAAGTGAGCAACTTCTCTAAGAACGCTCCATCCCTTTAATGCATCTCAATCTACCAGTCACGAGAATATCCTGAGATTGAAATATTAGTTCGATGCTGCCTTGCGATGGTAGAACTTGAACTATTGACACAGTTCGCGCTTCCGCCTGTCTGTCAGTTAAATCTGTACAATGTAAAATTGTTCACGGCAAACAATTTACGAAATGTATAAAATCTTTGTCTGAGGCCTTTCTATTGCAAAAGTACGCTAGTGTGTGATATGTTTTAAAAAATTTCTTTCATATTTTGTTTCATAAAACATAAATAAAAAAGAGATTGGAATGGGCTTTCCGATTTTTTTTGTCATTAGACATATAAGGGTGTGGCCTTTAGGAAATTTTTACTGAATATGAATTTTTTATGAGACACATTCTTTTGCGACGTTTGGTATTAAGCTGCATTATTTTAGTGGCGACACTTTTTTTGCTCCAATTGCCTGTAATGTCTATTACCAATGCACTCGCTCGCGATTCCTATACCGAAACATATGGTTCAACAACCTATGGAGGCCGCCAATCAGAAACTGCGGCGGAAGAAGGACAGGATAAAATCCAGTCCATTTTTAATAATCTTGAAACGATTGGTAATAACTATAATTCGGGTGGTAGCAAAGCGGCTGGTCTTGCCGCCCTTGACAGCAGTTGTCAAAAGCTGATCGAGAGATTCATGCAAACAAATCTGGTGCAGGGGGCTTCTCCTGATCTTGATAAGAACCGTCTGCTTCCTTACAGCGGTATGGAATGGTTGAATGCAAAAGTAAGCGGATTAAGTGCGCGCGGGAAAGCAACTTTCTGTAATATGCTGAAAGGCGAAAAGATTGAATCGATTGATGTCGATGCTAGCGTCCAATCTATGTTGCATGATGAATTTTTTCCTATGCTGTTGACGCAAGGGATCGGGATGGCCAATAGTAGCAATCTGCCCTTCTTAACCAGATTAGAGGTGACACTTGGTACCTCTAAGCGCGATTTTGTTAGCTCTATCACATCGGTGCAGCCTTTATGGGAAGACCCGACAGGGGCGCACCATCTTTTTGCGCAATTGTCTTATTATAAAGCACCTGATGACGAAGTAACCAATGAAGGTTTCAGAAAAAAATATGATACCTTTAACTCCGGCCTTGCTTACCGGTATCTGACCGAGGATCAGAAATATCTGTACGGCGCGAATATCTTTTTCGACCATGCACCCAAAAGAAACCATAACCGCATGAGTATAGGGGCGGATGCGCGCACCAGCCAGTTGGCTGTTTCTGCCAACCGCTATATTCCTTTGTCTGACTGGAAGGCATTGGATATGTATTACGAAGACCGCGCCGCTGCCGGATGGGATCTGGAGTTTCGTGGACAAGTTCCCGAACTACCGAGCTGGACAGCTTCCTTAAAAGGCTATCAATGGGACGGACAGGATGATGGGGTAGACCTGTATGGGGCGACTGCTGCAGTTGAATATTCACCTGTTCCTGCATTCACTGTCAGGGTCGGTTATGATAAGGACTCGCAAAATTCTGGTTCGGTAGAAGGGGCTTTGCGCTTTAATTACCGTTTCGACCAGCCAAATGATTTACAATGGAAACCAAGAACCGCTCTTGCTCCGGTTAGTGATTATGTTTACGAAAAAGTCCGCCGTGAAAACTTGATTGTCACCAAGGTTCGCCGTCAGGCCTCTTCCAAATTGACCGTGATTCAAACCGCCGGAGCCAATACTGCCGTAGAACAAAGCGGGGCAAGTTCTCTGCGCTTAGGACAGACTTTATTGATGCCGGTTACTGTTTCCACTGCAAATACAGTCGGAGCGATTGCGCGTCTGCGTTTTGCAAAAGGGGCTACTTTGACCTTAGGTCAAAATACCGAAGTGCAAATCAAACCTGATCTCATCACTCTTGTAACCGGAACAATACAATTTGTGTCGGATGGATCTATTACAAATATTGTCGTTCCTGGTGGAACGATTGTTTTGCATGGTACAGATATTGATGTTGTATCGGATGGAATGGATTCGAGTGTCCGCGTGCGTGATGGCTCGATTACTTTGACCGGAAGGGCATCAGGATCGGCAACCATAGGCGTAGAGGAAATGGCAGAATCTATTTCCGGCGTGGTCGGTACTGTCAGTTCCGGTGCAGCAGCGTATACAGCCCATACAGATCGCATCTCTTCCGAGATTGATCGTGTGGCTACCCTATTGGTAGGGGAAAAAGTTGCGCCATATCCTTATGCGGCACCTTATATCGTTTCCGAGAATCTGACCCCCGGACAACAAATTGTTATTGGTTTAAAGTTTAATACATCGGTTGTTGTATCAGGCGGAGTGCCGGATATAGCGATTGTCATTAACGGGACACCTCGTGTAGCAAGTTATGTCAGTGGAAGCGGCACAACCGAATTACGATTTGCTTATATTGTACAACCTGCTGATGCGGGAGCCACAAGCCTTCTCGTGCAGAAGATCGATCTTAATGGAGCATCGGTCATGGGGAATGGTAAAATCGCTGTGACGACAATTGCCGATAAGTCCCTGCCCCTTTCAGGAAGTGTCACTGACGTCACTCCGCCATCCGGATATGGTGTCGTGTTCATAACCGATCCTGTCAATAATGCGAATAAATCATCTGTGACTGCGCGCATCAGTGGCGCGGAAATCGGCACCACATATCATTACAGTATTACAAGTAGTGGTGGGCCGGCCACCGTTACAGGATCGGGCAGCGTCTTCTCTGCGACCCAAAATGTCAGCGGCCTCAATTTATCCGGGCTGGCTGACGGGACATTGACAATTTCCCTGTACTTGATGGATGCTGCCTCAAATATTGGTTCCACAGTAACGGATACAGTGGTGAAAGATATCGTGGCCCCAACCGGCATGACGACGACCATCTCCGCGATTACCGGCAGTAACGTTTCGGCGGCCTCTTTCGACATCCTTGCCGGAGAAATTGGGGCAGGTTATAGTTACACCATCAGCAGTTCTGGCGGTGGTACAAATGTGACCGGTTCAGGAACAGTGAGCAGTGCGCCGCAATCTATATCCGGTATCAATTTGTCTGGATTGAATGACGGAGTGCTGACGTTGAGTGTCACTCAGACGGATACCAGTGGAAATACAAGCGTGGCAAGTACGAGTACCGCGCCAAAAGATTCCACCTCGCCATCCGGCTATGCTCCGGCTTTCATCACCAATCCTATTAATAGTGGGAACAAGTCTGCTGTGTCTTTCCAGATTACCGGAGCTGAAGTAGGCGCATCGTTCACTTATACCATCAGCAGTTCCGGTGGCGGTACGAACGTGACAGGAAGCGGAACAATTTCTGCTGCCACACATACGGTAAGTGGTGTCAACTTATCTCCATTGAATGATGGTACCTATACCGTTGCCGTGACATTAACGGATGCCAGCGGGAATACCGGTGCATCGATCACAGGAACAACAGGTGTTGATACGACTGCTCCTGTCGGCTATGCGGTGGCTTTCACCACAGATCCGGTTAATAATGCGAATAAGTCCGCAGGTGCCGTTCAAATTACCGCAGCAGAGGTCGGAACGACTTATAATTACACAATCACCAGTTCCGGTGGCGGTACTCCGGTTACAGGATCAGGAGCTGTCTCATCCAGCACAACAAACGTTACTGGTTTGAACCTGAACGGATTAAGTGACGGGACATTGACAGTGTCTGTTACGCTAACCGATGCGTCGGGTAATGCCGGATCGGCTGTGACGAATACCGTTGTCAAGGATGTGGTTGTACCAACAGGATATTCTACAAACTTCCTGACTTCCCCTATCAACGTGGGCAATGTTACAGCTGCCGGATTCCGGATTGTCGGTGCCGAAGTTGGTGCTGACTACAGCTACACCATCAGCAGTTCGGGAGGCGGGACGAATGTGACCGGTACAGGAACGATCAGTACTGCAACCCAGAATTTCTCGGGTCTCAATCTCTCCGGACTGAATGACGGAACGCTCACAGTGTCGATGACATTGACTGATGCTGCCGGAAATGCCGGAAGTGCGGTGACTGCTACTGTCAACAAAGATGTCGGCGCGCCGACAGGGTATGCTGTGGCCTTTACCACTTCACCTGTCAATGTTGCAAATGCATCCGCTGCCAGCTTCCAGTTTTCCGCAGCAGAAATCGGAGCTACTTATAGCTACACGATCACCAGCTCCGGTGGCGGCACCCCTGTTACTGGATCAGGAACCATTGCTACGGCTACCGATACTATCAGCGGGATCAACCTGTCTGCGCTCGTAGATGGCACATTGACGGTCAGCGTAACTTTGACAGATACGTCATCCAACGCGGGCACAGCGGTTACCAACACGGTTCTGAAAGATGCAACAGCACCTTATATTACATCTGTTACAGCACCGGCTAATATGGAGTATGCGCCCTAATATTTGATAAAGTTTATTCGTCAAATATTTGGGCACTTGATTCAGATCAATCGCTGTGTCGGCATCCTGCTGATATAACAGTTGTATCATGCTCGCTTATCAGAAGGCCCTTCAAGTGATTACACAAACCGCGCTTTCAAAGCCATTAGGCTCTGAACAAGTGCCTTTGGCAGAAGCGGTTGGGCGGGTTTGCGCCGAGAATTTATATGCTGCCCTTGATATCCAGCCTTTTGACAATTCGGCCATGGACGGGTTTGCTGTGCGTATGGATGATCTGGCGAAGGCCACTGATTCTGCTCCGGTACGGCTTAGAAAAGCAGGTGTGATGGGGGCGGGGAAAAATCCCGACGGAATTGTCCTTCAACCAGGAACTTGCTGGCATGTTATGACCGGAGCCACTTTACCGGTGGGAACCGAAGCCATTATTCCGGTTGAGTATGCAATGGTGGAGGGTAACGAGATTGTCTTTCAAGAAACACCTGAGGCGAGTCAGCATATCCGTTATGCGGGAGAGGATTTCAAAAGAGGAGACTGTCTTCTCTCCATAGGAGAGAGAATTTCGCCGACCCATATTTTGCCTTTGGCCACATTGGGGATTGCGCACATCACTGTTTTTAAGAAACCTCGCATTCTTTTTATCCCGACTGGAACGGAGATTGTGGATGATTTAGGCACCACGCTCCAACATGGCGAAATTTATAATTCGAATAAATTCTACGCAAAAGCTTTTCTGACAGCCTGTGGTGCGGATGTTTTTGAATATGATACCATTCGTGATGATCTGAACGCTTTTCACAGCACACTCCAAGATATTTCCCGACATCGCTATGATATGATCGTTTCTTCCGGTGCCGTGTCGGCAGGCAGTTTTGATTTTATAAAAGATGGTTTGGTGGCATCAGGGGCGGATATTCTATACCATAAGCTGAAGTTAAAGCCCGGAAAACCCAATTTGCTGGCGATATTGCCGTCCGGAGAGATATATTTCGGGTTGCCGGGGAATCCTGTTGCGACGGCAGTGGGGCTGAGATTTTTTGTGGCGGCGGCCTTACGCGTGATGCAATCGCAAGAACCGGAAGTGCCGATTTATGCGCGTGCTATCAATGAATTTTCCAAGAAATCTGGCTTGCATATGGTTTTGAAAGGCAGGTTTGATTATCAGGAAGATGGTTCGATGACGGTCAATATTCTGGATGGTCAGGAAT
>DMIT01000182.1:0-2766 GCA_003452275.1 Rhodospirillaceae bacterium
CAGCCTGTGGTGGATCGGCAATGCCCTTCTGGTCGGCGGCAATGAATTTAAATGGGCTTATCCGCTTGCCGCCGCAGGACTTCCTCTGCTGCTCGCACTTTTTCCGATGATTGGGACAGGACTTGTCCGTGTGATTGCCAAAGGGCGCAGCCTAAAATCATTTATCGTCTTTATGACCTTTATGTGGCTCGCGGAATTTGCACGCGGCACATTATTCACAGGATTCCCATGGAATCTGTTCGGCATGGCATGGACAAATAACCTGCCGATGTTGCAAATCCTATCAGTTGGTGGGATTTATTTATTATCCGCCCTGACCATCTTTATGTTCACTGCTCCTGCCTTTGCCCTGAAAGGCACCGCGCCCAGATCTTTGCGAGGAATAACTCTTTTACTGGCTATCTTCTGTGGAATAGGCCTGTATCTGTCCGGCGGAGGACGTCTGGCAGTGCATCCGACAACCTATAACACAAACGTAGTTGTGCAGATGATTCAACCGAACATTCCACAGGAAGATAAATGGAATCCTGAAAGGAAATGGGATAATTTCCGCGAGATGATTTCTCTTGTGGAACCGGTTGACCGTTGGGATATGTCCCAGACCCGTGTTGTCATCCTGCCGGAAACCGCGCTGACATACCATGATTTGCAAACCGAACAAGCCATAGAAAATTTGCGCGGACGCCTGTCGGGATATACGGAAAAAAATGTCTATCTGCTCAGCGGTGCTTTATTGCGCGATGATGCGGGCTATCACAACTCGCTGATCGTGATGGATAAACAAATGAATTTTCTAGAGAGTTTTGATAAATTCCATCTCGTTCCTTTCGGTGAATATATTCCATTCCAGAAATATATTCCCTTTGGCCCGCTGGTTGAATTTTCCGGCTTTGTGGAGGGCGCAGGCCCCCGTACCTTAACCCATCCTGCACTGCCGCCTTTTAGTCCGCTTGTGTGTTATGAAGTCATTTTCCCAGGTGCCGTTGCAGGAACCCCGCGCCCTGAATGGCTGGTCAATGTGACCAATGATGCGTGGTATGGCATATCACCCGGCCCATTCCAACATCTGGCACAGGCCCAATATCGCGCCATTGAGGAAGGGTTGCCGATGGTGCGCGTGGCACAGACGGGCATTTCCGCTGTTTTTGACCCCTATGGCCGTGTTACCGCCCTTTCGGGATTGAACGGAAGAGCCAATGTGGAGACCTTCCTCCCCGCCCCTGCGCCACCGACATTCTATGAAGAACTCAAGCTGCTTTTTTAAGCAACATTTTCAGGTGCGATCCCACAATCCACCAGAAATCCGCGGATAGTGGCCACTTCGTCTTTTGATAAAGTATGCTGATGGGGACGGTGAATAATAACCGACCTCCCATCCAGACTTAAAGAAATCCGATTGGCTGATTTTTCTTCGATAGCAACACCGACCGATGTCAAAGCATGTTCTACGTCTTTGAAATCAATATTGGCACTAATCGGGTGGGCAAAAATGGATTCCAGAACTTTTTTGTTGTGATGGCTCATGACATTCTCCTTTAGCTGTAATGATAAAGATATAGACAGGAAGACTATACGCCATTCCAGTCAGGGCACAATTGATTTCGGGCAAATCTATTCAGGATGCCAGCGGTTCAGGGGGCAGAAATTCCATCAAGGCGTCCCACCCTCCTAAATCCTGCCATTTGAAGGAAGCTTCCGCCACGCACGCCGCAGAGGTATTTTCCATGATGGCATAATCGAACGAAATTTTCGGCAATTTTTCAAAAATACCCAGTGGCAACAAACGATGTCCGTCCATTATCTGCATATTTTTCCATGCTTCCCGCGCGTATAATAAAATATCGCTTTGATAAGTTTTCATTTCATTCAGCACTCTATCGGCGCGCACCAGAAATATTCCGGAATTCCAGTAATAATTGCCATTTTTGAAATAGGACTGGGCCGCCTTGACCCGCGGTTTTTCAGTGAAACTTCTGACCTGATAAACACCGTTGCCGATATTTTCGCCGCGTTCAATATAGCCATATTCGGTGCATCCGAATTCAGGGCGAATACCAAAGGTCACAATTTTTCTAGACTGTGCTGCCGCCGTTGCCGTCCGCACCGTATCTTCGAATAATGCGATATCCGAGATATAATGGTCGGCAGGCATGATAAGCATCACAGCGGATTCACCCCCGCTTTCCTGAGCAGCCAGACTTCCGATACAACAAGCAGGTGCCGTATTGCGCCCCAATGGTTCACAAATGATGCGTGCGTTCATGCCATGCGTTAGCAATTCCACAATTCCTATATTTTGTCGGGCGCAGATAATCACTGGTGTTTCAAAAACATCCTGATTGTGAATACGTTTGATCGCATTTTCAAATGTCGTCCCGCCAACTTTCAACGGAATAAATTGTTTGGGCAAATCAGGGGTGGAGGTGGGCCACAACCGGATTCCCTGTCCGCCTGCCAGAATGACCGGAATGATTTTGGCGCTCTGTATCAATTGGCAAAATACCTTAAGAAACCGGCATATGTTTCTTTTAATCCGTCTTGCAAACTGGTATCCGGTGACCAGCCGAATGTTTGGGCCTTGGTAATATCCATCAATTTATGGGTCATCCCGACAGGTGCGTCCGGATTATGCACGAATGTGCCACGGAACCCGACAACATCGGCAATCGCCTGATAATATTCATTCACGGTGTAATCATATCCTAAACCAACATTCAAATCGGCTGGGAAATGGTGCAGGTTGCCGATATTCACCACGATAAATTT
>DMIT01000182.1:2792-6638 GCA_003452275.1 Rhodospirillaceae bacterium
TCCATGTTGCGCCGAAATATAAGAACAGAGGCGTGACGCCGCAATTTTGGCAATTGCATAGCCTTCGTTCGTCGGTTCCAGCGGGGCCGCGAGAATATCCTCTTCCACTAATGGATTGCGGTAGTCGCGCGGGTACATGCATGAACTGCCCAGATTGACAAAATTCCGTATTCCCGCCTGATGCGCATGTTCAATGGTATGCAGGCTTATCAACATATTATCGGTCATAAAGCCAATAGGGTCGGACATATTGGCCTTAATCCCGCCGACTTTGGCCGCCGCATGAATAACCGCATCGAATGAATTCACCAGAAAATAACGGCGCACCATGACGCGGTCTAATAGATTCAATTCTGTCCGCGTGGGCGCAATGATTTGCAGGTTTGGCGCAATAAGCGGTGCAAGGCGTAAAATCGCCTGCCCCAACATTCCCGATCCCCCCGTCAGCAATATTTTCATGGTTACGGTTCTATCCTTTTGATATCCATTTGCACCATCTCGGCAACCAATTCTTTCAAAGAAATTTTCGGTGACCATTTCAGAATATTTTTGGCGCGGGTGGCATCACCCAACAGGGAATCAACCTCCGCCGGCCTGAAATATTGAGGATCGATACGTACAACGATCTGCCCGTTTCTGATGTTTCGTCCGACTTCGTCCACACCTGCACCCGACCATTCAATCTCTATCCCTGCTTCCGCGAAAGCCAGATTGGCAAATTCGCGCACCGAATAGGCAACCCCGCTGGCCAGCACATAATCATTGGCAACAGGTTGCTGCAACATTGCCCAGACACCGTCCATCATATCCTGCGCATGGCTCCAGTCCCGTCTGGCATCCAGATTCCCCAGATAGAGGCAATCTTGCAGATTTCTGGATATGTTCGCCGCCGCCATGGTAATTTTACGCGTCACGAATTCTTCGCCGCGCAACGGACTCTCATGGTTGAACAAAATTCCGTTCACGGCAAATATGTCGTATGCCTCACGGTAATTGACGGTCGTCCAATAGGCATATAATTTGGCAACGGCATAAGGGCTACGCGGATAGAAAGGCGTTTCTTCGTTTTGCGGAGAGGAGCGGACTTTGCCGAATAATTCCGATGTCGATGCCTGAAAAAACCTGCTTTTCTTTTGCAGCCCCAGAATACGGATAGCTTCCAGAATACGCAACGCCCCAAGACCATCGGCATTCGCCGTATATTCGGGGCTGTCGAAACTGACATGCACATGGCTCTGCGCTGCGAGGTTATAAATTTCATCGGGCTGGATATCGTTCAGCAGGCGAATAATATTTCCCGCATCGGTCATATCGCCATAATGCAGGATCAATCCTTTATCCAGTTGTAGATGGAGGCGGTCTGTGTTGGGCAAAGATGAACGGCGGCGCAGGCCGTGAACTTTATAGCCCTTTTGAAGGAGAAGATTGGATAGATAAGCCCCATCCTGTCCCGTGATACCGGTGATAAGTGCTATTTTTTGCGGTTGATCTGCTAGCATCAAATAGGCTCTGATTAATACCCGCCAATCAATACGCTACGATGGATTTTCATTTGTTCCAGCGCATGTCCTGTACCGAGAGCTACGCAGGACAAAGGATCATCCGCAAGCGTAATGGGCAGTCCCGTCACCAGCCTGAGCAAATGATCCAGATTAGTCAGCAATGCCCCGCCGCCCGTTAAAACAATCCCGCGCTCTGCAATATCGGCAGCCAATTCGGGCGGAGTGGATTCAAGTGCTTGTCTTACACCTTCGATAATCTGGCCCAGCGGTTCGATCAAAGCTTCGGAGATCTGGCGTTCCGTGACAACTACCTCTTTTGGTACACCATTTAATAAATCGCGGCCTTTAATATTCATCGTACGCCCAGGCCCTTCGGCAGGTGGCAAGGCCGACCCGATTTCTTTTTTGATTCTCTCGGCGGTTGGTTCGCCGATCAACAGATTATGTACGCGGCGAATATAGGCAATAATCGCATCATCCATCTTATCGCCCGCACAACGGACAGATTTCGCATAGACGATATTATTGAGGGATATCACGGCAACTTCCGATGTCCCGCCGCCGATATCGACAACCATCGATCCGGAAGCTTCATGCACCGGAAGCCCTGCACCGATGGCTGCGGCCATTGGTTCGCTAATCAGATAAACTTCGGATGCACCCGCACCTTCGGCAGAATCGATAATCGCGCGTTGTTCAACCTGTGTCGCGCCGGCGGGGATACAAATAATGATTCGCGGGGATACGAAACTTCTGCGGTTATGCACTTTGCGGATGAAATGTTTAATCATTGCTTCGGTGACTTCGAAATCCGCAATCACGCCGTCGCGCAATGGGCGGATGGCCTGAATATTCCCCGGGGTGCGTCCCAACATGCGCTTTGCTTCGATACCAACGGCGCAAACCGTCTTACGGCCATTTTCGGTAGACAGCGCAACAACAGAAGGTTCATTCAGAACAATGCCGCGATCCCGAACGTAAACAAGCGTATTCGCGGTTCCAAGATCAATCGCCATATCGGCGGACATCATACTGAATAATCGGGCGAACATAAAAGACCTTTAAACTATAAACAGCAAATTTCCCGCAGCACGCGCGCGGGAAAAATTCATACTGTAGTAGATGTAACACAGTTAGAAAAACTGTCCAGCCCTGATAAAGGCTGCATCAAAAACTAACCTTGACGTACTTTGTAACGTGGGTTTTGTTTGTTGATAACGTAAACACGGCCTTTGCGACGAACGACGCGGCAATTGCGGTCACGGGTTTTGAGGGTCTTGAGTGAGTTGACGACTTTCATCGCTTTAATCCTTATATATAAATTTTAATTACTGAAACGAGCAGAGCCGGACAATACAAGGCGATTTGGGGCATTGTCAAGAATTAAACTGATAAATTCTTGCCTGAATGAGGGCTGCGGGCCATTTAAACCGTATCTATTTGCTTTTCTACGGTATTTTTAACCATCCCGAAAGGATTTTAAGGTAGTTTGGATAGGAAAACGAGAGCATATACATGACCTTAACCAATCCTCAGCCCTTACCTGATTCCATTGCATCGCCTCTTCCGCCGGTCGAATCGCTTCCTTCGGTCGTTCTGGCGAAGGAATTCCAGCAAGCGATGCTGGATCATCAATTAACCCTGAATTATCAGCCGATTATCAATCTTGAAACCGGTCTGGTCTGCGGATTCGAGACTTTGATGCGCTGGCATCATCCCCAACGCGGACATATCTCCCCCGGAGTCTTCATTCCGGTGGCCGAACAGAGCGGTTTGATCGTCGAAGCAAGTAAATGGGCCTTAAAAGAAGCCATTGCCGCCCTGAAACGCCTCGAAAGCCACGTGGGGCATAACGAAAACATCTATATGAGCGTGAATTTCAGCCCTAACGAGCTATCCGCCGATTCATTTCTGGACGAAATGTATAATGTTATCAGCGCCAGCGATGTGCGCCCGATCCAGATTCAGCTAGAAATTACTGGCGCGTTACTGAGCATTCAGACCGATAAGGCCAAGAAAACCCTTGATATTTGTCGTAAAACAGGCCTCAAGATCGCCGTAGACGACTATGGATTGGGCGATCCTGCCGAATTTTTTCCTTATATGGACAATTTCCCGATCAGTGCCGTCAAGATTGACCGTGACCTAATTTGCGACATGCTGACCATCCCCGAAGAAGAGCAACTGGTACAGAACATCATCACCGAAGCCAAAAAGCGCAAAATCGAAGTCATTGCCGAAGGCATTGAAAACAAAGACGAAGCCTTAAAACTCATTGATTTGGGTTGTAAATATGGCCAAGGCTACTATTTCACGCGAGCTTTGCCGGAACGCGAATTGACCG
>DMIT01000210.1 GCA_003452275.1 Rhodospirillaceae bacterium
GCAACCTATTATGATTCAACGGGCACTCTGCAAACTGCATCCAACAACATCCCACGCTTTGATTATGATCCTATCACTCATCAGCCGAAAGGTATCCTGATGGAAGAAAGCAGGAGGAATTATATGCGCAATGGAAATGCGATAGGATCTGTTTCGGGCACACCGGGGACGCTCCCAACTTATTGGCAAATTGGTGGGGCCGGTTTTCCCGGGCTTACAAGAGAAATCATTGGTGCAGGAACTGAGTCTGGTGTTCCGTATGTCGAGATCAGATTCTCTGGGCCCCCAACAATCACCGGAACGAGCCTTCTGTACACAGAAGTCCCAAACGTGATTGGATCATCACTGGGGCAAACATGGTCAGCGACGTCCTATCTGAAACTGTCAGGGGGAAGCCTGACCAATTGCTCCGTTCAATTCGGCTTGTGGGAGAGGGATAGCTCAAGTGTAGCACTCACTGGACATTATAGCACCCTTCCCGTGACATCCACTCTTCAGCGCTATATCTCCACAAACACGACCACGCACTCTTCAGTAAGCTATGTCGTACCAATGATCGGAATAAGTCATACAACGGGACAGGCCATTGATATAACCCTTAGAATCGGAGGCGGGCAGATGGAACAAGCAGCTTTCCCGACTTCTTACATCCCGACCACCACAGCAACAGTGACACGGGCAGCGGATACTCTATCAATGCCGACAAGCCCTTGGTTTAGCTCGGCAGAGGGCACATTCTTTGGTGAATTTACACCGGCAGCACTTCTTGATACTTATCCTCAAATCGGACTTTTCGGCGATGGGACAATGTCCAATTTTATTGCCTACACGTTGTCCCCTGCCAATCATCTTTTTGCGGAATGGAAACAAAGCTCCTCAACCCTTTTTTCATTAAATGCAGGAGTTGCGGCAGCGAATACGACTACAAAGTTTGCAGGGGCTTATAAGAACGGATCATCCGCTATTTCTAAAAATGGCGCAGCACCGGTTACTTCATCGGCCACCATCTCAACATCATTGCCAGTCACCTTATTTTCGGTGGGGTCAAATATAGCGCGCGGGGGAATAGATGGACGATATACGGGTAACATGACCAAATTAAAATATTATCCGTTACGACCATCCAACAGCCAGTTGCAGCTTTTGGCCCAATAAAGCCCCTCTGAAGATTATGAAAAAGCAAAAAAGAGGACAACTACGCACTCTCACGTTGTCCTCTTTTATTGATTAAGTGTGCCAGTAAATTATTAATAAATCGTTACTGGAAAAAATATTCAGTCTGAGTCATAACCTTATCCATGACACATCATCTTTCTGTAAAAAATCTTCTTGATATCCCGCCTCTTTCGGTTGAGGACATCCATATCATTCTGTCCCGCGCCACTTTTTTCAAGAAAGCTTTGGCCGATAAGACGGTGCCGCATACGCTGGACGGCAAAGTCGTTCTGACATTATTTACCGAAAATTCGACGCGCACCCGCAATTCTTTTGAGATGGCGGTACTGCGCCTTGGCGGAAAGCTCATGAACTGGGATGAAAAAGTCAGCTCTGCGCAGAAAGGCGAGACATTTTCCGACACGCTGCGCTTTTTAAACGGCTATCAACCAGATGCGATTGTCATGCGCCACCATGAATATAACGCGCCGCACTATGTGCAATCCCTTGTCGATTGCCCCGTCATCAATGCGGGCGACAGTTACCGCGAACACCCGACCCAATCCTTGCTGGACGCGTTGACCATCATCGAACATAAACAGAAAATCGACGGCCTGACGGTGGCGATTATCGGTGATCTGGCGCATAGCCGTGTGGCCAATTCCAATGTGTCGCTGCTAACCAAACTGGGGGCCAATATTCACCTGATTGCGCCGAAGAATCTGCAACCGCAGAAAATTCCATCAAATGTCAAAGTTTTCGATACACTCGAAGACGGTCTTAAAGACTGCGATGTCGTCTATGTGCTGCGCATTCAAAAGGAACGTATGGATGCATCTGCCATTCCCGATGATACCGCCTATTACCACGCTTACGGCCTGACCCCCGAACGTCTGGCTATCGCCAAACGCGACGCCATCGTCATGCACCCCGGCCCGATGAACAGAGGCGTGGAAATTTCAGACGATGTCGCCGATGACCCGTCTCAAAGCGTCATCTTTCAGCAAGGTGCCAACGGCGTTCCTGTCCGCATGGCGGTAATGGATTTATTGATCGGCAGCCGCATTTAATTTTTCTTCCAGCACTTTGACAGCCGCAAAGAATTTTTCGGTTGTCTCTCTGACATAAGGGTTGTCGCGCTGGATGGCCAGAAATAAGTCTTCGCTATCATAACGGATCAATTCGACCATATCGTTCAGGTGTCCGTATGTTTTGGTCTGCTGCTGAATATCGGGGACATCCATGCGCACGAAAACTTTGGCGATCATATGGGTGAGTCCCTGAACATACGCCATTTCCTGATCGTGTTTATCAGGGGTTGTCTCGAAGATATTCAAAAGCAACCTCTCTTTTAAAAATTCCGTCACGCAAGACACGCGTTCGCCGGCGACATTGCAAATCGTCACATTCAAATTTGCAATCCCGTTCTTACCGCTCTGTGGGCCGAATAACGGGTGCAGGCTGACCGCATCAACGCCCGCAGGGATCAAACATTTCAAAATTTCGACGGGCTTACATTTCACGGAACAGAGATCAATCACTAACTGCCCTGCTTTTAAAAACGGCACAACGTCCGTGACTGTTCTTTCCAATTCTTTGACAGGCACGCAAAATACAATGATATCGCTTTTTGATACGTCTTCTAATGATGTCACTGTCAGGTTATACGTATCCGCAACCTCATCCAGATTTTTATAGGCATCATATATGCGCACATCGAAATAAGGCGTGACATGCTTCAACATAAATTCGCCGAACGCGCCGATACCGATAATGCCCAATGTCTGTTTTGCTTTTGTCATTTTACTCTTCACTCTTTATGGCCAATGCGGCGTTGTAAATCTGTTTTTTGGGAAGGCCCGTCGCCTCGACCACGGCGGCAACCGACTCTTTCAAACTCATAGTTTCCATGGCTTTCTTAAGCAAAGCATCGACATCGATCTCGTCCTTTTTCTCTTCACCGCGTCCGATGACCAGCACGATCTCGCCTTTTGGCTCTCCGTCCTTTTGAACATGTTGCAAAATACCCGCGACAGTGGACGGCCAGACCTCTTCGAATTTTTTGGTGAGTTCGCGGGTCAATGTCATCGGCCTATCCCCCAGCACCGCCAGAATATCTTTACAACTTTCCTCCAGTCGCGATGCACTTTCGAAAACGACCAATGTTGAAGGAACATTTTTCCAGACTTCCAGCGCGTCACGGCGGGCCTTGGTTTTGGACGGCAGGAACCCGAGGAATGAAAAATGATCGCTGGGAAGTCCCGACAATTGCAATGCCATCAATGGCGAATTGGCCCCCGGCAAACTCGTGACATAGATATTTTTCTCAAGACATTCGCGCACCAGTTTATATCCGGGGTCGGAAATCAGCGGCATTCCCGCATCCGAAATCAGCGCAACGGCCTTGCCTTCGGCAATCAGATTTAAAATATAGGGACGTTGCAGGTCGGCGTTATGGTCGTGATAGGCGATCAATTTCTGTTTGAAACCCAGCGCCTGAAATAATTTTCCGCTGACACGGGTATCTTCACACGCAACGACATCGGCCATTGCCAATGTATCAATGGCGCGCAATGTGATATCCCGTAAATTGCCAATCGGCGTTGCAACCAGATAAAGGCCTGATTTCAAAGGATTTTTTTGAATATCTGTAAAATGGTACAAAGTCTCTGGCATCGTGCTGTCATTTTGTGTAGGGTCTAGGCTTCAAATTTATCTCTAGATATTAAGGGAGCTTTCCATGCAGCGCAATCTGCTTTCTGTGGGTCATATCTTTTTGTTAGGCACAGCCTTGTTGGCGATGGCTGGCTGTTCCGACCTGCAAAACAGCCCATGGCAAGCCTCTAAACAGAAAGCCCCACCCGCTACGGCTCCTTCCGTACAACCGCCAGCAACCATCGGCAACGTGCCACCACAAGCGGTCACCATCAACCCCAACGCCATGCCAGCGGCCGTCCCGCATGTTGCCAAAATCGCTCTGCTGCTCCCCTTGTCCGGCAAAGGCGGAGAAACCGGTCAGGCAATGTTGAATGCTGCGCAACTGGCAATGTTTGATTTGAATGCATCGTCAGTGTTCGAATTACGCCCCGAAGATACCGGCAAAGGCGCGACACAGGCGATGAACAATGCGATTGCGAGCGGTGCCAACCTCGTTTTGGGCCCTGTCTTTTCCACTGATACCAAGGCCGTTTCCCCTATCGCCCTGCAAAATAATGTGAATATCGTTTCTTTTTCGACCGATACCTCTGCCGCTGTGGGAAATACTTTCCTCATGGGCTTTATGCCGCAGGCACAGGTCAATTCCGTTCTGACCTATGCCAATGCCGCAGGCCGCAAACGCATCGCATTGATTGCACCGCGTGATGTATATGGTGACTCTGTTGCCTCCACTTACTATATGTTCATGCAACGCTATGCGCTCGACAGTGCCGGAATCATCCGCTATGACGCCGGCAAACTCCCCGCCCAAGCCGACCTTGCCGGCTTAAAGGCAGGGGTGGATGCGGTCTTGATTGCGGCATCGGCCATCGACTCCCATAAAATTTCAAATCTGATGACGTCCGCGGGCTATCCGGATGTCACCGTCAAACGTCTGGGCACCGGTCTGTGGGATCAACCGGATGCGCCGAAAATGACGGGGTTACAGGGTGCATGGTATGCGGCATCGTCCCCACGTCTGCGCAACCGTTTTGAACATCGTTATTTTGAAACCTACGGAACACAACCTCCGCGTCTGGCCTCCCTCGCCTATGATGCCACGGCCCTTGCCGTCGTATTGGCAAAATCGGGACAAGGCTTCGGACGCAATACCCTGACCAGCCCGAACGGATTTGCCGGCATTGACGGGATTTTCCGTTTTACCTCCGACGGAATTGCCGACCGCGGTTTGGCGATTCTCGAGATTAAAAACGGAGCATCCTCCATCCTTGTTGACGCACCCCAACGCTTTGGCGAACGGTAACAGGTCAAGAAAAAGAGAGGGGTATTTGCCCTAAAACTTCATATTTTTTTGTGTTTTCCTTACATTTTTCCTTGCCCTCAAGGGGATTTGCAGGATAAGACATACACTCGAAAAAATGAGAAAAAATCAGACGATTTAAAAGGTAATAGACACATGACTGCTCAAGCGGCCCAGGCATCAATAGAGATCAATCAAAATAATACAGCTGAACCTGTCATTGAAGAAGCGATTGCGCGTTCCAATGGCCGCCCGCGTTCGGAAAAATCGATGCAGGCGATTCTGGACACCACTAATAAAATGTTGCTGATGTCCTCTGTCCGCGATATTTCTATCGAATCTGTCGCCAAAAAAGCGGGTGTCGGCAAGACCACCATTTACCGCTGGTGGCCTAATAAAGTGTCATTGGTTCTTGATGCGATTTCAGGGCCGATGAATTCCCTTCCGGCACCGGTCAGCGGCGGTAACCCGAAAGACCTGCTGGAAAAACAACTCGAACGCTTCGCGCGCGTTTGCCGTGGCCGCGGTGGAAAAATCATTGCCGAAGTCTATGCAGAATCACAGGGCAATGCCGAAACCCAAGCCTTGTTCTTTGAAAAATTCATGGTGCAACATGAAGAAATTCTGGCATCGATTCTGGAACAAGGTAAATCGTCGGGTGATTTCCGCACGACACTCAATACCGCTTTGACCGTGGATATGATTTACGGCGCATTCTTTTATCAATTGATGAGCAACCCGAACCCGCTCGACCAGAATTTCGCGAATGAAATCATTCTGGAAGCTTTGCGCATTTGTAAATAACATGACCGAAGAAACAATTATCCTTGAGCAGACTGTATCGGCAGAAGAAGACGTCCCCAATTGCGGGCTGTACATGATCCTGCCGGATACGGATGACCATGATAAGCAATGTTTCAAATTGGCGCAGGCTCTTCACGGAGCCAACCGCTTTTCAAATTACAGCATGAACCGCCATATCGTCGAATTTCGCCAGAATGCGAAAAATCCGGTCAGTGAAGTCGCTGTCAAAGCCTATCAGGAAACCTGTTTTAAAAACGGCTTTATCTTCGTCGTGGCCGATGATGCGCGCCTTGCGCGGGCTGTGAATGCAGATGGCGTCATTTGTTCGTCGATCCCGAAAGCCAGCGAAGCCCGCAAAATGCTCAGCGAAGACGCTATTATCGGCCTGCGCTGCTCCACCAAAGCGGCTGCAAAATCCGCGCTTGACCATGATCTGGATTTCATCACGATCTACAGTGATAAAGACGGTGATCCGCTGCTCGATATTCTCAACTGGTGGACAACGGCAACCGATAACCCGATCGCGGTCGAAGGCCCGTTCAATCAGGAAAACTGCCAAAGCTTCGTGAATGCCGAGGCCACTTTTATTGACTCCTCCCACCATATCTGGACACACCCGTCAGGCAACCCGATGCAGGGCGTGGTCAATATGCTGGATGCTTTCGAACGCTATAAACCCCTCCGCAAGAATATCAATTAAATCCATTGACAATTTGGGTTTATTTTCCTAATATAACAACAGGCTCATCACCCCTGCCTCGCCCCGCCCCTCTTGGCGGGCAATGGCACAGGCTTCGTTTTCAATCAAAACCACCCACCCGACCTTCAAAAATTTTCGGGAACGAACTAATAGATCGGTTCATAAAAACCGCAAAACGAACTGATAGCCCCTCAATAAAATCAATGACTTACCTTTTCAAATGCGAAGAAAAATAAAGCCCCCCCGCACTGGCGGAGGGCTTTAAAGGAATAGAATCTATCATCAGGCCGCTTGCGCGATAGGTGCCTGTAAATATTTTGCCGATTCAATCGCTGTCGCTGCTGCGTTTACAGCGGCGGCGATACGCAAAGCGCATTGAATTTGCGCGGTGGACATGCCGGCTTTTTGCAATTGCGCTTCGTGGGCGTCAAGGCACATACCGCAACCGCTGATCGCGGAGACGGCAAAAGACCACAGTTCAAAATCAATTTTGTCAACGCCCGGATTACCAATCACATTCATGCGCAATTTCGCAGGAAGGCTTTGATATTCCTTATTGGTCATCAAATGCACAGAACGATAATAGACATTGTTCATGGCCATGATTGACGCGGCTGCGAAGGCTGCATTCTGTGCCTCGGGGGACAGATGCGCAGATGCTTCGGCAGAAATAGCCTCGATCACGTTTTGTTGACGGGTTGCCAAAGCGCAGGACAGGAACGAACCCCATAATTGCTGGGCGGATAAAGTTTCCTCGCCGGCCAGCGTAGACAGGTTCAATTTGATATCCTTGGCATATTCAGGCAATGATTCACGCAGTGATTCCAATGACGCCATGATTAAGCTGCCTCTTTAAGGTCAATATGGTCGCCACCCACCGGACGGTTGCAAGGGCATAATTCGTCGGTTTGCAGGGCGTCCAGAATACGCATGATTTCTTTCGGGTTACGACCGACATTCAGGTTGTTCACCGATACGTGCTGAATCACGTTGTGCGGATCGACAATATAGGTCGCACGATAGGCCACGCCGGAATCTTCACGGATACCCAGACCATCCACCAATGTGCCGTTGGTATCGGCAAATTGCCACTGGTTCAGTTGGGCAAGGTCTTTATGTTCGCGACGCCAGGCCAGTTTGCAGAATTCGTTATCGACGGAACCGCCCATACAAACAGTATCACGGTCGGCAAATTCGGATTCCAGTTTTGCGAATTCAACAATTTCGGTCGGGCAAACGAAAGTGAAATCTTTCGGATAGAAATAAATGACTTTCCATTTTCCTTCGAAAGATTTTTCGGTAAGGGTTTCGAATGCGGCTTCGCCGTTTTCTTCGTGTTTCATGAATTTTGGTTTAACGCCTGTGACTTCGAATTCAGGCAGTGTATCTCCTACGCCAAGCATGGGATGTCTCCTTCTATTAGGGGTTGGTTTATGGCGCTTAAAATGCGCCTATGCGTCTCAAAAATCCAATAAATAATGTACGTGACATTTATAGAAAAATCCTATAAATAATCCGATTATATATAGGATTATAAGATATGAGATTGCCAACCCTGCGCCAATTGCAATATTTTCTGGCTGTGGCCGATAGTTTGTCATTCAGCCGCGCGGCAGAAAATTGCCATATTACACAGCCAAGCCTGAGTCTGGCCCTCAATGAACTGGAAGAAACGCTGGGGGCAAAATTGTTCCATCGCGGCACCCGCAAGATAGAACTCAGCGAAATCGGCAAAGACCTGTTACCCCGCGCACGTTCCATCATCGAACAGAGCGAGAATTTCGTGCATCAGGCCGCCCGCCACCGCGCACCATTGACAGGGCCATTGTCGTTGGGGATCATTCCGACCATTGCCCCCTATTTGTTACCGCACTTGCTTCCAGCTCTGCAAATGTCTTATCCGTTATTGGATTTAAGATTGAAAGAAGACGTGACCGCGCGGCAAATGGATGCGCTTAAGGCAGGACAGATCGACGTTGTGCTGATGGCGCTTCCTTACGACACACCGCATATGGAGCAAATGCGGCTATGGAAAGAACCGTTCTTTCTGGCCCGCGCAGGTGACCAATTATCCTGTCAGGAACAAATTGCACTGGATGATTTGCAAAATGAAACTATCTTACTGCTCGATGACGGGCATTGTCTGCGCGACCATATCCTTTCGGCCTGCCGACTGGCGGCGACCCGCGGACATCGCAAGACTTTAGGGGCGACCAGCCTGCAAACACTGATCCAGATGGTACAAAACGGCTATGGCTCTACCCTGCTTCCTTCAATGGCGATTGACCCACAACATATCCCCAAAGGGGTCACCATCCAGCGCTTTGCCAATCCGCAACCGACACGGCAAATCGGCCTTGTATGGCGGAAAGACGATCCGCGCCGCGCCGAATTCGAACTCTTGGGAAAATTCATTATTCAGATTGCCGCGAAGAAATAAAATTCATATTTTTTCGGGGAATTTAGGTTTTTGCTTCGTTATCCCTAAAGGGTGAAACATAGAAAATAGACACATGATTGCGGGAGTATGCTGTAAATGAAAATATTGAACAAAGTAACCATATCTTTTATCGCGCTGATCGCAATCGGGGCTGCGGCTTATATTTATATGGGACAGACCGCCCCTTCCAAAGCGGCAACCGGCATGACCATTGCCACCGCCAGCCGGGGATCTATTGAATCGCTGGTCACGGCGCAAGGCACGCTGGAACCCAAAACCTATGTCGATGTCGGGGCGCAAGTATCAGGGCAAATTCAAAAGCTGCATGTTGCCATCGGCGACACCGTCAAAGCAGGTGACCTGATTGCCGAAATCGATTCCAAAACCTATGAAAGCGTGATTGCAGGGGACGAAGCCCAACTGGCGCAATTAGAAGCCCAAAAGCAGGAAAAGAAAGCAACCATGACCCAGTCCCAGCGCGATATGGGCCGTAACCAGAAACTGGTCAAGGAAAGCGCCATCAGCAAATCGGTCTATGACCAGTCCCAAACCGATTACGAAGTCGCCAAGGCTCAATTGGCGGCAATCGAGGCCCAGATCAAACAACAACAATCGACTCTGGATAAAGATAAAACCAACCTGACCTATACCAAAATTTTTGCGCCCTTTGATGGGACGGTGGTTGATCTGGCAGTCAAGGAAGGCGAAACCGTCAACGCCAACCAGACGACACCGACCATCGGACGGGTTGCAAATCTGGATGTCATGACCGCGCAGGCACAGGTGGCCGAAGCCGATATTCCGAAACTGAAAACGGGAATGAATGTCTATTTTACGACGCTTGGCTCCGATGGTCGCCGCTGGACGGGCACCGTTCGCCAGATTTTGCCGACGCCCCAAACCGTCAATGATGTCGTCCTCTATAATATCCTCGTCGATATCGAGAATACCGACCGCGCTTTGATGACCGGCATGACCACACAGATGTTTTTTGAAAAAGGCTCGGCCAAAGATGTGGTCACGATCCCGTCAACCGCCCTGCTCCGCCGCGACATCACCGCCGATACGGATAAAGGCACAGCCTATATCGTCAAGGTTCCCTCGGCCGATGGCCGGCCAACCGAAAAAACGGTAATTGTCGGACTATCCGACCGTAGTGCCGCAGAAATCATCAGCGGTTTGAATGAAGGCGATAAAGTCGTTATCCCGACAGCGACAACGTCGTCCGCCACACCATCAAAATCGACACCGCCCAGAATGTCCGGAAGATTATAAAATGATCCCGCTGATAGAACTGCGCCACATTTCAAG
>DMIT01000067.1 GCA_003452275.1 Rhodospirillaceae bacterium
TGGTAAAGGCCGGCGTGCGTTCAGTAGGCACATATTCCTTAAGCACCAGAACCGAAGGTAATTTCATTTCCATTCCCGGTGACCGCACCACGCGGGCATATTCCGAAATCACCACCACCGTTTCACGAAAAATGGCCTTAACAGCTTCCTGCCAAGACCATGTTGAAAGTGGATAATAACTAAGAGGACGATAATCGGCATTGAGAACCAGGGCCGGACATCTGTCCAAGGGCGTCACCGTCTCGCCGGCTATCCCCTGCTCCCCGAATGTGGGGGAAAACTGGGGAGAAAAATTGGGTGTAGCAAAGTCCACTTTCCATCTCCTGTCATAGGCGTTTCATAAACTCGGAACCTCTTGAAACCTTTTGATTTCTCTGTGATTCGGCATTTATTCTCACCTAATTCTATTATAACCGATACGATACGACCAGTGTAGAAATTGCTTAATAATTCGTTGACGCATCGCAAAATATTATGTAATTATGTTGCGTTTTTAGGTTACAAAGAAACTTAATTATAAAACTTTATAAGCCCTTAAGAAAAATTGCATCGCATCATGACGCATTTGAACTATTTTCCCGAGATTTTATGGTTGTCTTGTTATAAATTCATTGTCATGCAATTCACCGTCTTTCAAAGAGCTGGATAATGTCGAGCCCCGTTAGAAAAATTTTACTGATCCTGCTGGTCATGATTTGCAGTTATCTGGTGTTGATGCTGATTATTCACCATAGCAAGATTCTGGCAGAAACCGATTCTGCGGCCACCGCCAACTATATGTAAAAACGATTTTCAAAACTCCTCCTGACCGTAAAGCCATGTTCTCTATCATTCCGCTGGTATTCCCTGTTTAATTTTGCTAAATGGCTGGGTTATGCCGCGTTATCGTTATCAGAAAGAATCTACTTCTTCGTCCCTTTTGGCCCGTTTGGTGAAATGGTGCTTTGTGCTGGGACTTTGGGCTGCCCTTGTGGTCGGGGGCATTCTGGCGTGGTATGCGCGCGAATTGCCGGATATTATCGACAATCCGAAATTCGAACGCAAAGCCTCTATCACGGTACTGGCGAATGACGATTCGGTGATTGCGCGTTACGGCGACATCAAGGGCAATAATGTTTCCGCCAATCATATTCCCAAAAATCTGGCGAATGCGATTCTGGCGACCGAAGACCGCCGTTTTTATTATCATTTTGGCCTTGACCCGATTGGGCTGGTGCGTGCAGTCATTGTCAATTTTACGCATAAAGGCGTCGTACAAGGCGGTTCCACCATTACCCAGCAATTGGCCAAAAATCTATTCCTGTCACAGGAACGGACATTCAAACGCAAATTGCAGGAAGCCATGCTGGCGGTATGGCTGGAACATAAACTGACCAAAGATGAAATTCTGGCATCTTACATGAACCGCGTGTATCTAGGGGCCGGAACATACGGGGTGGAAGCCGCATCGCGCGTGTACTTCCAGAAACCCGTCTCCGATCTGAATCTGCAACAGGCCGCTATTCTGGCCGGATTGCTGAAGGCTCCGTCCCGTTATTCCCCGCTATCCAACCCTGCCGAATCCGAAAAACGTGCCAAGGTGGTTCTAAGCGCGATGGTGGACGCAGGCTATATCTCTTCCAAAGAAGCTGCGCGTGCATCCCAAATCAAACTGGATAGAAAAGTCGTCTCTGCCGTCGGACAATCCAGCCATTATTTCTCTGACTGGGTGGTGGATAGTCTGGACAATGTCATCGGCATCCCCAAAGAAGATATTATCGTCAAGACAACCATGGACCCGCAGGTTCAGGAATCCACCGCCAATATTCTGAAAACCGAAGTTGAAACCAACGGCAAAAAATTCAATGTCAGTCAGGCCGCCTCCATCGTCTTACGTCCGGATGGCAGCATCGTCGCCTTGGTCGGTGGCGTGGATTATAATAAAAGCGAATATAACCGCGTGACCCAAGGCTTGCGCCAGCCGGGTTCGTCGTTCAAACCTTTCGTCTATCTGGCGGCGATTGAACAAGGCGCGAATGAATATACCCCTGTTCTGGACGCACCGATTAAAATCGGCAAATATGCCCCACAAAATTTTGGGGGGAAATATTACGGTGACATTACATTGATCGATGCGCTGACTCTCTCGCTCAATACAGTATCTGTGCGCATTGCGCAGGCAGTCGGGGTTGATAACGTGATTAATGTGGCCCGTCGTGCCGGTATTACCGCCGATCTGGAACCCAATCTGTCGCTGGCCCTCGGCAGTTCCGAAGTACCGATGCCCGAAATGGCACAGGCTTATGCCACCCTTAATAACGGGGGCTATGCGGTTCAGGCCTATGGCATTCAGACCATTAAAACCGCGACCGGCAAAACCCTGTTCGAACATAAACAGGAACCGTCCCCCCGCGTTTTCCGCGATACCGACATTCAGGTTCTGACCAATATGATGATGAGTGTCGTGCAGAACGGAACCGGTCAGGGCGCACGATCCCCGTTCTTTGTCGCCGGAAAAACGGGGACGACCCAAGATCACCGTGACGCATGGTTCGATGGTTTTTCACGCGATTATATCGCGGTGGTATGGTTCGGAAATGATAATAACAGTTCCATGAAATCATCGATGACCGGCGGCGCCGTTCCCGCTCGCGCATGGAAACAAATTATCACCGCCGCCAAAACCGACCCGACACCATCCCCCTATCAATTGATGAAAGGTGAAAGCCAGATTGAAAATGATTTCTCCAATCTGCTCGGCAACCTGATGGCTGAACCATTACCAAAACTGAACGAAGATGGCACACAGCCTCCACGCACAGGCTATGGCCTTACCCCCGTCCCCACCTTTACCCCTGACAAACCGGGAGATAAGGTCGGATATAAACGTCTCAACGATTAAGAGAACAACAGAACCATCAATCCGACAATGACAAGAATAATTCCTGCCATACGGTCAAGCCATAATACGGCCTTTGGATTGTTCAACCAATTTCCGGCAATCGTCACAAGCCCTGCATAAAAGCAAAGCGTTGCAATAAACGTGATAACAATCAGGATTGCCGCCAATAACATGTCCGTTAGTCCTGCCGTTTTTAAATCAATAAAGGCCGGCAGAAAACTGACGAAGAATAAAAGGTCTTTGGGATTCCCTGCCGTCAGCAAAAAGCCGCTCACCACCAGTTTCCACTTTCCTTCTGTTTCAACTGTCTGAATATGTTTGACGGATGACGGGGAAAGGAGTGTCTTCCCTCCCAAATAAATCAGATACGCGCCACCCAGCCATTTTAAAATCAGGAAATATATCTCGTGCTGCGCAACAAGAAACGCAAAGCCTCCCATTGCAATCATGGCGAATATCAAATCGCCCAGAACAATTCCCATGATAAAGAATAAGGTGATCCGAAAAGGATGCGACAGCGAACGAGCAACAGTTGCAAAAACTGCCGGGCCAGGTGATAAGCCCAAGATAGCAGTTGCGATCACTAAGCCAATTGCTTGTTCAAACGTAAATACCATAGACAGTATTTACCCTGCATCTAGCCATAAGTAAATATGCCCTCCACCAATGACGGATAACCTCGATTGAATGCCGCGAATTTATCTTCACGGATGGCCTGCCAGTGGTGGCGCAGTTCGCGTAAGGCGAAACTGCCATAATTCAAATCATGAATCTCGCGCAGGGAAATTTTATCGACTACTTCCAGATACACTTCCGGAAAGGCCATGCGGGGAGCGCGTAGCCCCAGATCGACCAGAATTTTGGTGATATGTTCGTCCGGCATATCCATCATATCCGCAACGTATTGTATGGCTGTCAAAACACCAATGTCATGACGAGAGACAGGCACCTGCCGTAAATAACGCATAAATCTGACATACACATCCATCTCGAATTCCGCTTTCACATCCATCGGCGGAAGTGGAAGAAGAATATGTGAGCCCTCAAAATTACAATCAACTTTTTTCATTTATAAACCTCCTAGGGTCTTACCTCCACCATTCAGGATTCTTGTTAAAGGAGTCTTAAAATGGACAAAGATTTTTCCAAAGTATAACTTATATTGTGGATAACTTTTAAATCTCGTCCGCTCATTTTAGATTGGATGCAAGGGATGCCTCTGCTAATCTGCCGTTTATGATTTCTGTAGCAAAATATTTTCATGTCTCTCTCGCTTTCATCGCTCTGTCTGCAGCTCCGGCTTTGGCAGCCGATCGTATGCATGGACTTGCGATGGTCGGCACACCATCCATGCCGGATGGCTTTACGCATTTTAACTACACCAATCCGGAGGCCCCCAAAGGCGGCACATTCCGTCAGGCTATTCTCGGTAATTTCGATACGCTTAATCCGTTTGGATTAAAGGGGACAGCGGCGCAAAGTTTGAATCTGGTTTATGACCGTTTAATGATGCGGTCATGGGATGAACCTTTTACCCTCTATCCGCTGATTGCCGAATCGGTTGATGTTCCGGACGACCGCTCCTCCATCACCTTTCATCTGAACCCAAAAGCAAAGTTTCAGGACGGGTCGCCTATTCTGGCCGATGATGTTTTATTCTCTTTCAAAATTTTAAAAGAGAATGGTCGCCCCAATATGCGCAACACTTATAAAATGGTCTCCACCGTGACCAAACTGGATGACCACAATATCAAATTCACCTTGTCCGAAGACCGCAGCAAGGAAACAGTGATGATTCTGGCGATGATGCCGGTGCTATCCGAAAAATGGTGGTCGAAACAAGACCTGAATAAGACCATCCTAACACCCCCGAATTCCACCGGCCCCTATAAAATTACCACCGTTGATGTCGGGCGCCGTATCGTCATGGAACGCAACCCTGATTATTGGGCAAAAGATTTACCGGTTGCCAAAGGGCAATATAATTTTGACCGCATCATTTTTAATTACTTTAAAAATCAAACCAGCGCCTTTGAAAGTTTCAAAACCGGCGATACCGATATATGGATAGACACCAGCCCGTCCCATTGGGCGAATGCCTATGACTTCCCCGCTGCAAAGAACGGCAATATCATCCGCGAAGAAATCGCCCACCACCGTGTTGAAAAAATGTGGGGCTTTATTTTTAATTCCAGCCGCCCACCCTTCGATGACCGCAATGTGCGCAAAGCATTGTCGCTTGCCCTTGATTACGACTGGATCAACAAGAATATCTTTTACGGCCAATATAAAATCCTGAACAGTTTCTTCCCCAATTCCTATCTGGCGGCGACAGGAATGCCCGATGTCGATGAACTGGCCTATCTGACACCCTATCAGGATAAACTCTCCGCCGATGCTTTCGGTGCGGCATGGGGGCCCCCTGTGACGGGGAACCAGTCGGCTATCCGCACCAACCGTCTGGCGGCAGACCGTTTATTATCCGCCGCAGGCTGGGTCATTCAAAATGGCATCCGCGTGAATGCAAAGACCAAGGAACCGCTTGATTTTGAAATCATGATCGGATCGGCAGAGGAAGAAAAACTGGCCTTGGCCTTTAAACGCTCCCTTTCCCAATTAGGGATCACTGTCAAATTACGCGTATTGGATGCGGCGGCGTTTCAATCGCGCCTCAGCGACTATGATTACGACATGGTGCTGTATAACTGGCAAAACACCCTCTCCCCGGGGACAGAGCAAGCCGTCTATTGGGGATGCGCCGCTGCCGCCCAGAAAGGCCGTTTCAATTATGCCCGCATCTGTAACCCCGCCATCGACCACCTGATCTCCCGTATTCCGAATTCCAGAACGATGGATGAAATGACCTCCGCAGTGCGCGCCCTTGACCGGATTTTAATGTCAGAACACTACGTCATCCCGTTATTTTACACAGGACACGACTTTGTGGCTTCGTGGTCAAAGATTTCCCACCCTGCAAAAGCATCCCTCTACGGAAATATCATGGAAAGCTGGTGGTCTGCTGCCCAAACCCCAAAATCTGTAAATCGGGATTGAGGAAAAGAAAAAACCCTGTTATCCTGTCCCTGCTTAATTTTCAATCTGTCAAATCAGGTCTTTGTAATGAAACATACATCCTTACTTTTGTTGTCGGCTTTCTCCGTTCTCTCCCTTGCGGCCTGTACGGATATGAACAAAGAACTGGATGAAAATGCCCGTTACTGGCAACGCAAAGACACGACGGATGCCATCTATCAACAAGGGCCCAAAGCCCAACAAATGCTGTTTCAGGACATTGCCAACTGCACAGCGACCATTAACGAACTGCAAAGACTGGGCGCAATCCGCGAGGCGGTTCCTCCTGAAACATTCGACAATAATGGCAACGTGATTAACCCCGATACCCCTGATGGGCGCCTTGCCAATTGGGATAGCCCGAAACGGAACGGCTATATGCGCACAGAATATTACGATTATACAGACTTCGAAGGCTGTATGGATAATAAAGGCTGGGAACGCACCAAATACAACAACTATAAAATGGTTGACCGCGCCCGCGATACCTATATCGACACAATCGGCGTAGAGAGATACCGCTCAACCATGCTCTCCAAAACCAAAAGTCGCGAATATAATCAATAAGCCCCCTTCTACGGGTGCTTCCCGATCTGATTCCTGATCCCTTGCGCCACGGTTTCCACCGTCAGATTTTTCATGAGCGATTCGGTGATCGTTTTGGCATCGAACCCTGATTGTCCGGTCAACTCGGCAAACGTCTCCGGCGTGCGGATCAATGCGGTGCGGGGGCCATAGGGGGCGTATAATGTATCATTGGTGGGGCCGAACAAACCGACGGTCTGTATGCCCGCCGCTGCCGCCGAATGCATCAACCCTGAATCATTGCCGATATAAAACCCGCATCGCGCCAGATAGGCAGCTGCCTGCCCCGGTGATCCTTTGGCAATACAATTGATGCGCCGGTCAGGCGGCAGACTGTCATACAACCGGTTGGCGATTGCTTCTTCTCCCGGGGCCCCGAAAACCGCAATGCGCCATCCTGCAAAAACTTCCCCTTCTGCGCTTAACTGCCCAATCAATTCCATGAAATTTTCAACGGGCCATATTTTACCAATCCAGTTGGCGGTCGGGCCTACGCCCAGAACGGGGCGACCATCCGGAATCAACGCGGCGGCCTCTTCCATCTGCCGTGGGGTTAAAAATAAACGGGGTTGGGCGTCGGCCTCCCTTACCTGCATGACAGCCGCGTTTTGGACGACTTTATGGTCGGCGCGGTTAATATGCGGGCCGTAAATGAATCGCTGGTCAGCCCTGATAAGCCGGGAAACCGCAGAATTCCTTAAATCGACGACGACATCCCATTTTGTCCCCACGGTTTGCCGCCATAATTTGATCCAATGGCGATTCCAGCTCTGTTTGGGCAGGGGAATCACCCGTTCCAGCCGTGGAATCCCCTCAAAAAGACTTGCGACCAAGGGCCCGCAAGCCACGGTTATGCGGGCTTCAGGATAAGTCCTTAATATATAAGACAAAAGGCCTGTGGACAGGATGGCATCACCGATACGGGTCGATGTAATAAAAAGGATGTTTTTCATCATGATTGACTATAGACATTTTGAATAAACTTGACTATAACCTCTCACACTTACCGATGCATATTTAGTGCCTGAGTAGCTCAGTCGGTAGAGCAAGCGATTGAAAATCGCTGTGTCGCTGGTTCGATTCCGGCCTCAGGCACCACTTCTTCTAATCTTTCCGCACATGTTCCAAAAATGTTTTGACTTGGGAACGAAGAATCTCGCCATTGCGCGCCAATTCACCGGCTGCGGATAGAACTTCTTCGGATGATGTCCCCGTTTCCTCGGCGGCAGCCCGTAAGCCGGAAATACTGCTGGATACATCTTGAGTACCCTTGGCGGCTTCGGTAACGCTACGGGCAATTTCCTGTGTCGCGGCCCCCTGCTCTTCGATTGCGGCGGCGATTGCGGCCTCCACACTATTGATATCTCCGATCAAGCGGGAAATAATCTGGATAGAATCAACCGATTCAGCTGTCTTCTGCTGGATTTGGGCAATCTGTAAAGATATTTCCTCTGTGGCCTTACCCGTTTGGCTGGCGAGGTTTTTGACTTCCGCAGCGACAACGCCAAACCCTTTACCAGCTTCACCGGCACGCGCGGCCTCGATTGTCGCGTTCAAAGCCAGCAGATTGGTTTGCTCGGCAATGGCACTGATAATATCAATGACACTTCCGATTTTCTGCGCCGCCTCGGTCAGGCTGACGACTTTTTTATTGGCCTCATCCGCTTGTTCAACCGACTCTCTGATCTTCAT
>DMIT01000131.1 GCA_003452275.1 Rhodospirillaceae bacterium
AGCTGGAACACCAGATTAAACTGACCCTTATTCCTAAAGACACTGACGACTCTAAAAACGCCATTCTTGAGATACGCGCAGGGACGGGGGGCGATGAAGCGGCTTTGTTCGCTGCTGACCTGCTGGGCATGTATAAAGGTTATGCGGCTTTACGCGGGTGGAGGTTCGAGATTGTCGAGCTGGCCGAAAATGATATTGGTGGCATGAAAGAAGTGATTGTCGAGGTTTCGGGCAATGATGTGTTCTCCCGCCTGAAATATGAATCGGGCGTTCACCGTGTCCAACGTGTACCGGCGACCGAGGCCAGCGGTCGTGTTCATACATCTGCCGCCACCGTTGCTGTTTTGCCCGAGGCCGAAGATGTCGATATGACCATTAATGAACAGGATTTGCGTATCGATGTCTATCGTTCGCGCGGGGCCGGCGGGCAGTCGGTCAATACCACCGACTCTGCGGTACGGATTACCCACTTGCCAACCGGTGTTGTGGTGGCGATGCAGGATGAAAGATCACAGATTAAAAACCGCGCCAAAGCGATGAAAATCCTGAAATCCCGTCTGTATGACCTGCAACGCCAAAAACTGGATAATGAACGCGCGGCAGACCGTAAATCACAGGTCGGAAGCGGTGACAGGTCGGAACGTATCCGCACTTATAACTTTCCGCAGGGACGGGTGACCGACCACCGCGTCAATATCACATTATACAAGATTTCGGACGTCATGAACGGGTCGGCACTGGACGAGGTCGTCGATGCGCTGATTACCGAGGAACAGGCGGAAAAGCTTGCTTCTCTGGATATGTAATAGGCCGCCATATTTTCCTTGAATCTGTCATTTTATAGGTCTATATAATCCGTACCAAACACGTACGGATTTAAACCGATATGATTAAACTGTCAAAGCTCAGCGATTATGCGATTGTCGTTCTCTCCCGCCTTGCGGAAGAGAAGGGAGAGGTCTTGGCAATGGTAACCCTTTCGGCTGAAACAGGAATTCCCGAACCGACGGTGTCCAAAGTTTTGAAATTATTATCCAGACAAAAAATTGTCGTGTCCATTCGTGGGGCCAATGGCGGATATATGCTGGACAGATCACCGAAAGATATCACCGTCACCGAATTGATAACCGCCTTGGAAGGCCCGATTGCTTTAACCGAATGCGCCAAAGATGGTCATACGGATTGTATGATTGATAGTCTCTGCCCCTTAAAAGGCGGATGGAATAAAGTAAATATCGCTGTGAAAGAGGCATTGGACAAGGTTGCGTTGGCTGACTTGCTCGTCCCTGTTCGCGGCAAAAGGAAATTAGCATGACAACAGAAACAGCCATTGCAAAACAAGTTGCCGAACTCGCCCATTATGAGGCAGGGTTTGTCACCGATATTGAGTCCGATATTGCCCCCAAAGGATTGAACGAAGATATTATCCGTTTTATTTCGGCCAAGAAAAACGAACCGGAATGGATGTTGGACTTCCGTTTGAAAGCATTCGAACATTGGAAAAAAATGCCTGAACCGCAATGGGCAAAAATCCATCATCCGCCGATTGATTATCAGGATGCGCATTATTACGCTGCACCAAAACCGAAGCTTGGTTCAATGGATGAGGTTGATCCGAAACTACTGGAAACCTTTGAGAAGCTAGGCGTTCCGATGCGCGAGCGTGCGGCGCTTGCAGGCGTTGCGGTGGACGTTGTGTTTGACTCTGTGTCGGTGGCAACAACCTTTAAAGAAAACCTTGCGGAAGTCGGAATTATTTTCTGTTCGATTTCGGAGGCGGTTAAAAATCACCCTGAACTGGTTAAAAAATATATGGGTTCGGTTGTGCCGTACCATGACAATAAACATGCCTGTTTGAATTCTGCCGTGTTTACCGATGGGTCATTTGTTTATATTCCGGAGGGCGTACGTTGTCCGATGGAATTGTCCACTTACTTCCGCATTAATGAAATGAAAACAGGGCAGTTTGAACGTACGCTAATTATTGCGGATAAGGGGGCATATGTGTCGTACCTCGAAGGATGCACTGCGCCGATGCGCGATGAAAATCAGATGCATGCGGCGGTGGTCGAATTGATTGCCCATGATGATGCCGAGATTAAATATTCCACGGTTCAGAACTGGTACCCAGGTGATGAAGAAGGCAAAGGCGGGATTTATAATTTCGTGACCAAACGCGGTCTTTGCGCCGGACATCGTTCCAAAATTTCATGGACGCAGGTTGAAACGGGTTCCGCGATTACTTGGAAATACCCGTCTTGTGTATTGAAAGGCGATGATAGTCAGGGCGAATTTTATTCGGTGGCCATCACCAATAATTTCCAGCAGGCCGATACCGGTACCAAAATGATTCACATGGGGGCCCGCACCAAATCCCGTATCATTGCCAAAACTATTTCTGCGGGTAAATCGGATTCCACCTATCGCGGCCTTGTCAAAATTCTGGCGGGGGCCGAGGGGGCGCGTAACTATACACAATGCGATAGTCTATTGATCGGCGATCAATGCGGGGCGCATACAGTGCCCTATATCGAAAGCAAAAATCCGACTGCCAAACTGGAACATGAGGCAACGACCAGCAAGATTTCAGATGACCAATTATTTTACTGCCAGCAACGCGGTTTGAGCGAGGAAGAAGCTGTCGCCCTCATCGTCAATGGCTTCTGCCGTGAAGTCATGCAGAACTTACCAATGGAATTTGCGGTGGAAGCGCAAAAATTAGTGTCAATTAGTTTGGAAGGATCCGTAGGATAAAACAGGAAGCAAAAATGTTAGTCATTAAAAACCTGACCGCCGAAGTGGACGGAAAACAAATTTTAAATGGGGTGGATTTGACCATCAATGATGGGGAAGTTCATGCGATTATGGGGCCGAACGGGGCGGGAAAATCGACACTGTCTTATGTGCTTGCGGGGCGCGACGGGTATGAGGTTACGGGCGGAACGGCAACGCTGGACGGGGTTGATATTCTGGATATGGATCCGAATGAACGGGCTGCGGCCGGGTTGTTCTTGGCGTTCCAGTATCCGGTTGAAATTCCCGGAGTACAGATGACCAACTTCCTGAAAACCGCACTTAATTCACAACGCAAGCAACGTGGTGAATCTGAACTTGAGGCACTCGATTTCCTAAAGCTTTTGAAAACAAAACAAAAAGAGCTGGGTATCGCCGACGAGATGTTAAAACGTCCGGTCAATGTCGGTTTCTCGGGTGGCGAAAAGAAGCGTAATGAAGTTTTGCAAATAGCGATGTTGCAGCCGAAAATGGCGATCCTTGATGAAACGGATTCAGGGCTTGATATCGATGCCCTGAAAATCGTTGCGGACGGGGTGAACCGTATGCGCGGTGCGGGGCGTAGTTTCCTTGTGATTACGCATTATCAACGATTGCTGGATTATATTGTTCCTGATGTTGTTCACGTTTTGGCAAAAGGTAAAATTGTGAAATCTGGCACTGCGGAACTTGCCAAAGAATTGGAGAAAACAGGTTATGCCGACGTTGCTTAATCTTGATCCGGAAAGCTGGAAATATTCGAATATCAATGCGGTATTAAAAAAACTGGATATTGCGGAATCTCCTGCCGTATGGGAGATGTCACGCGCTTATGAGTTTTTAAGTGGTGAAAACACGATTACAATCCCAAAGAATAAAATTGTCGAACGTCCGATTGATCTGCGTTTGATCGGTGCGGATGGACAACAATTGACAGCTAGCCTGACGATCACTGTTGAAGCTGGCGCGGAAGTGACCTTTATCGAACGTCAATCGGGGGAAGGGGCTTACTGGAAAAATATTGATCTACAGTTCAATGTAGCTGAGAACGCCAAAGTCCGTCATTACCGTTTCTGTGAAGAAGACCCGTTTTGTGTCGTGACGGAACGCACCCATATCAACGTGGCGCGTGATGCGCGTTATAACATGGTGACGATTTCCGGATGTGCCGGATTTGGTCGTGCTGAATTTAATGTCAAAATGAATGGGCAGGGCGGCGAATGTGATTTGTCCGGTCTGGCGTTACTCGCAGGCAAACAACATGGAGATACGACTGTTGTCGTTGATCATGTGGCGCCGCATTGCAGGTCATCGCAATTTTTCAAAAATGTTTTGAACGATCAATCTCGCGGTGTGTTTCAGGGGAAAATTCATGTTCACAAAGATGCCCAAAAAACAGACGGGTATCAATTGTCCAACAATCTGTTGCTGTCGCATTTGGCAGAGATAGATGTGAAGCCTGAATTGGAAATTTATGCGGATGATGTGAAATGTTCACATGGTTGCACCACTGGACAACTTGATGAAACGCCCCTGTTTTACTTGATGAGCCGCGGGATCAGCAAAGATGATGCGCGACGTTTGTTGCTGGAAGCCTTCATGGGTGAGGTTCTCGAGAAAATCAGCAATGATGATGTTCGGACATTGTTTGAGGAACGTATTAAATTATGGCTGGCGTAACCCAAAATTCATTCCGCAAAGATTTTCCTGCATTGTCGCAAACAGTGCGCGGAAAACCTTTGGTGTTTTTGGATAGTGGGGCGAGTGCGCAAAAACCGCAGAGTGTGATTGATGCGATTACGCGCGCCTATACCGAAGGCTATGCAAATGTTCATCGTGGTCTGTATGATTTTTCGCAACGGAAGACGGCTGAATTTGAAGAAGCACGTCAGAAGGTTGCAAAATTTATCAACGCGCCGTCAGTGGCAAACATTGTGTTCACACGGAATACGACCGAAGCAATTAATCTGGTTGCGCAGACATGGGGACGGTCGAATTTAAAGCAGGGCGATGAAATTATCCTGACCGAGATGGAGCATCATGCCAATCTTGTGCCGTGGCATATGTTGCGTGATGAAATCGGAATTGTGATTAAATATGTTCCCGTCAAAGATAACGGCGAACTGGATGATGATAAAATTTTATCCCTGTTATCCCCACGGACGAAGCTGCTGTCTTGTACACAGGTTTCCAATGTTTTGGGCACCGTCAATAATATTAACAAAATCAAAACGATACTATCCGTTTTTAATCCAGAGATTAAGCTGATGGTCGATGGTTCTCAGGCGGTTGTCCACAAGGCTGTCAACATGATTGACCTTGGCCCTGATTTCTATGTTTTTACAGGTCATAAGCTTTATGGCCCGACCGGCGTTGGTGTTTTATACGGCAGAAGCGAGATTTTGAGCACGATGCCGCCATACCAAGGTGGCGGAGATATGATTGATAAAGTGACACTGGGCGGCACGACTTATGCCGCTGCACCTGCGCGATTTGAGGCAGGCACGCCAGCCATTGCAGAGGTCATCGGTCTTGGGGCAGCGATTGATTATGTGACCAGTATCGGCATGGATAATATCGCCGCGTGGGAACATGAATTATTGATCTATGCGACAGAAAAACTATCTTCTATTAAGGGGCTGCGCATCCTTGGGACGGCAGAGGGCAAAGCGGGGATTATCTCCTTCACGATGGAAAATTGCCCGCCTGCGGATGTTGCGATGATCCTTGACCAGATGGGGATTGCTGTTCGTACAGGGCACCATTGCTGCCAACCGCTGATGGCGCGTTTCGGGATTGAGGGGAGCATTCGGGCGTCACTTGGTCTTTATAATGATAAAAACGATATTGATGCGCTATATGAAGGCCTGTTGAAGGCAAAGAAAATATTGAGTTAGGATAAAAACACATGCAACCAGTCGCAGATGAACAAATGGTCAGAAACGCCTTTGGCGATGATTATGATGAATTGGCGATCCCGCCAAAGACCAGCGGATCGACCGATCATCCGCTGTACCCTGCGATCATCAAAGGATTGCGCGAGGTGTACGACCCTGAAATTCCCGTCAATATTTTCGAGCTGGGTTTGATTTACGATATCACGATAATGGATGCCGAGGACGGCACAAGCGATGTCGATGTCAAAATGACTCTGACGTCTCCGGGATGTCCTGTGGCCCAGGAAATGCCAGGGATGGTGCAGTCGGCAATTTTCCCGCTGACAGGTGTCGGTCAGGTGGATGTTGAAATTATCTGGGAACCGACTTGGGATCCGTCCTTTATGGCTGAAACCGCCAAACTGCAACTAAATATGTTTACATGAGGTGTTAGATGAAATTAACAACCGAAATCAAAATCACGGACGTTGCAAAAAATTATTTATCCAGCATATCAAACGGTGCGACTGCTTTGCGTCTGTCTATTCGCGGCGGCAAAGGTTGCGGCGGCAATGAGTATGATTTAAAACCGCTTACAGAATCCGAAATCGATGCAGGAGATGATTTTATTTCCCTGAATGAGACCTGCAACTTATACATTCCCCCAATGGATATGATAAAATTATTCGGCACAGAAATTGATTATATC
>DMIT01000042.1 GCA_003452275.1 Rhodospirillaceae bacterium
CCGATTGACTTTGCCTATGCCATCCACTCGGACGTCGGCAACAGATGTATCGGGGCCAAGATCAACGGACGCATTGCCCCTCTAAACACCAAATTGCAAAATGGCGATCAGGTCGAAGTCGTCACCGCCAAAACCCAGAACCCGTCCCCGACCTGGGAACGGTTTGTGGTCACCGGCAAAGCGCGTTCGCATATCCGCCGCTTTATCCGCCAGCAGCAACGCACCGAATATCTGACCCTTGGTCGCGCAATGCTGCAAAAAGTCTTCAAAACCGAAGGCTATGAATTTACCGAGAAAGCAGTGGCCGGCGTCGTCGATCAATTCCGTGAATGTAAAGATGTCGATGATGTCTTTGCCGGAATCGGGGCCGGAAATATCGTCGCCCGTGATGTCTTCCGTTCCATCTTCCCCGCCCATAAAACCGACGGTGAAACCGGCAAACAGATCAACAGCCCCGAAGACATTTTGTCCATCAAAGCACCGCATACCGAACGGTCAGGCAAAACCCAGCCTATGCCGATCAAGGGGCTTATCCCCGGCATGGCGGTACATTTCGCCAGATGTTGTCACCCGTTACCGGGTGACCGTATTGTGGGGATTGTGACCACAGGGAAAGGCGTGACCATTCACACCATCGATTGTGAAACGCTGGAACAATTCGCCGACACGCCGGAGCGGTGGATCGACGTCTCATGGGGTGAAAACAGCGACAGTGCTGAAACCAAAATTGGCCGCCTGATTATCACCATCAATAACCAGCCCGGCGCGCTTGGCGCTATTTCAATGGTCATTGCCAAAAGTGGCGGCAATATTACCAATTTGAAAATTACCAGCCGCAGCACAGATTTCTGGGATATGTATCTGGATGTATCGGTCACAGATACCAAACATTTAAACAATATTGTCGCCGCCCTGCGCGCCACCCCGCAAATCGTCAGTGTTGAACGGGCTAGAGGCAGGTAATCCGGAAGGTCGTTACAGAATGTTCAAGAGGAGAACCCCTCTCACCCGCTCGCAAAAGATCATGTCTTTGCTCTGGCCCTCCATCGGCTGGAAAAGGATGCTGACCTATACCCAGTTGCGCTTGATCCGCCTCAAAGGTTCGACGCGTTCGATTGCTACGGGTTTTGCGTTCGGCGCATCCATCTCCTTCACCCCTTTGCCGGGCACCCATATTCTCGGCGCAGGCTTATGCAGCGTCCTGACCCGCGGCAATGTCTTATCCAGCCTTGTCGGGACATTGGTCGGCACGCCATGGACATTTCCGTTTATGTGGTGGGCAGCTTATAAAACGGGTGATATTGCCTTCCAATTGTTCGGAGCCCGCATCGTCGAGATGCCCAAAAATCTGACATGGGCCTTTCTGGTTGATGAATTCACCCATCATCCCATGGATTTGATGGTGCCATGGATTACCGGCGGATTTATTCTGATGGCCTTGTCATGGCCGGTCTTTTATATTTTATGCTATCGCGCCGTGGACAGGCTGCGCAAAAAATATCGCCGCGACCATCTGCATCCGGTAAGGCACGCCACATGATTATCGGCACCGGAAACGACCTGATTGATATACGCCGCATCGAAAAGACCCTGACGCGTTTCGGAGTACGTTTTATTGAACGTTGCTTTGCCCCCGTTGAAATCGAAAAGGCCGAGCGCCGCCGTGCGGCTGGAACGCATATTGCGACCTATGCCAAACGCTTTGCCGCCAAAGAAGCCTGTTCCAAGGCCCTCGGCACCGGCTTTAACCACGGCGTCCATATGCGCGATATTGCCGTGACCAACGACAGCAGCGGCAAACCATCCCTGATCCTCAGCGGCGGAGCCTTGGCACGCTTAAAGGCCATGACCCCCGAAGGGAAAACAGCCATCCTCCACCTCACCCTCACCGACGAACCCCCGCTGGCTCAAGCCACGGTGATGATCGAGTGTGTGTAATCCCGAAATAATGCCGCCCCCGCAGCAAAGGGGATTGTCGCAAGAATACCCTGCTGATATATTGCAACCCGTACTCTATCAACCATAGAAGCGGACTTTTTTTGCTATGCAATCATCCCCCCCCTCCCTCAATTGTCGTAATATTAAAGTTCCATTCCTGTGGATCACTCAAAAATTAACCACGAAGTTCACGAAGAAACACGAAGGTTTTTTCTTCTCTGTGTTATCCTCTATCAAACTCCCCGTCATTCCAGCGAAAGCTGGAATCCAGAAAATCCGGATGACAATAGCCTGATTGTGCCAACGGGAACTTGGTTTAATAATATAAATGGCAGCATCACCATGAATGCAGATGCGACATATGGAGTGAACAGCCTTCAGACAGGGATTGCCATTCATGCTATCGGTAATAACGGTTATTTATTTTATAAACAGGCAGCCTCCCCTTATCTTTACAGTTTTGCGGGGGCGGGGCAGGTTAATCTTGGTAGCATTTCAAGCGATGTTCCATTTGCTACCAGTATGGGGTATACAGAAACCTCAGCCAGAGCATCTCTAAATGGGATTTTAACAGGAAATTTTGTCCCGTCTTCTATCATTCTTCCTACCGCCATCCGGACAAGCCAAACAGGAAACTGGACAGGTCATCTGCAAAAATATAAATATTACCCCCTACGCGTCGGCGATACCCAATTACAACTTTTGACGCAGTAAGCCCCTCTGCTAAGCGCGGAGGGAGGCTCCGGTTTTCTGGGTGACCATATCGATGATTTTCTTGCTGAGACTTTCGATTTCGGCATCGGTCAAAGTGGCGGTTTTTGGTTGGATGACCACTGAAATCGCCACCGATTTTTTGCCCGGTTCAATGCCTTTGCCTGCATAAATGTCAAAGATTTCGACAGCGCCGATCAACTGACGATCAACGGATTTAATCGCTTTGACAAAAGAATCCGCCTCAACACCGGCATCCGCCAGAAATGCAAAATCCCTTGAAATCGGCTGGAACGGGGACAATTCGACCAGAGGCAAGGCTGTGCCTTTTTTCTTTGCCTCAGGGATATTTTCAAGGAACACTTCAAAGCCCACCACCGGAACCGAAACTTTCATCTCATCCAGTAAAGCCGGATGAATTTCACCGAAATAGGCAATCACCTTGGCCCCGAGACGCAAGGCCCCCGAACGGCCCGGATGATAATAAGACGGTGCATCCCGCGATACTTGCAAATTGCCCGATGGGCCGCCCGCCGCCTCAATCGCGCGCTGGGCATCGGCCTTGGCATCATAAACATCGACGGCCCGCGCGGCATGCGCGCCCGACCAATGCTTGTCCCCCATGGCACCAAAACGCACGCCAGTGGCGACCACGGGTTGAGCATCAGGCGTCACATCTTTGAAGATCGGCCCGATTTCAAACAGGGCCGCATTGCCAAAACCACGATCCATGTTGCGCCCGCAAGCCTCAATCAAATTCGGCAAAATAGACGGGCGCATCTGTACCAGTTCGCTTGAAATGGCATTGACCAGTTTCAGACGGGCCGCTTGCTGACCATCATTGGCACCGAATTTCTCGGCCAAATCATCAGCCATAAATGACCAGGTGATGCATTCCTGTAACCCTTGTGCCGCCAAGGCATGACGGGCCTTACGGACTTTTTGACCGCGTGCCGTTTCAGCCGGTTTTGCAACCGCCCCCTCTTTGACAACAGAGAGTGTCGGGAGGGCAGCAAGGCCCTTCATACGTCCCACTTCTTCAATCAAATCCGGTACGCCAAACACATCAGGACGCCATGACGGAGTGGTCACATTCCAGTCAGCAGCAACCCCAAACCCCAATGCTTCGAGGATTTGTTTTTGTTCTGCCGCAGGAACATCATAACCCATCAATTTTGCGAAAGCCGCGGGGTTATAAGCAATGGCTTTTGTGCAAGATGGAACGGTGCCTGCCTGCACAACGGAACCTGCTTCACCGCCGCATAGGTCAAGTATCATGCGGGTTGCCAATTCAATTGCGTCCACGGTAAACGCAGGGTCAATTCCGCGTTCGAAACGGTAACGGGCATCGGAATTGACACCCAGCGCGCGTCCGGCGCGGGCAATGGTCAACGGGTCAAAATACGCGCATTCCAGAAAGACGTTGGTCGTCTCTTCTTCGCAGCCCGTGGATGTTCCGCCGACAATCCCGCCAAGCCCCAACACACCGGATTCATCGGTCACAGAAACCATGGTGTCGGTCAGTGTATAGGATTTATCATTCAGCGCATCGAATGTTTCACCGTTTTTGGCCAGACGAACAGTGATACCGCCTTTAAGTTTATCCGCGTCATAAACATGCAACGGACGGCAAAGGCCGATACAGAAATAATTGGTAATATCGACCAAGACCGAAATCGGGCGCAGTCCAATGGCTTTGAGACGGTTCTGCAACCATTCAGGGGATGGGCCGTTTTTAACACCCTTTATCATGCGCCCCATGAAGAGAGGACAGGCAGGCGTATCCAGTTTCACGGAAACATTTGTATCAAATGTCGCAGGAATTTTTGCAGTCGATAATGGTTTCAACTTACCAAGCCCGACCGCCGCCAGATCACGCGCGATCCCGTATATCCCCGCACAATCCGGACGGTTCGGGGTCACGTTGATTTCAATGATCGGGTCATTCAGACCATAAATATCAGCCAGCAGGGTTCCGACAGGGGTATCGACCGGCAGATCGATAATGCCGTTACTATCATCCCCCAGTTTCATTTCGCGTTCGGACGCCATCATGCCGTTGGATTCAACATCGCGGATTTTAGTTTTCTTCATGGTCATATCCAGACCCGGCACATAAGACCCTTCGGGGGCCAAAATGGCCTTCATCCCCGCGCGCGCATTCGGTGCCCCACAAACAACCTGAATCATGCCTGTTTCGGTTTTCACCTGACAGACGCGCAGGCGATCCGCATTCGGATGCGGAACAGCTTCCATCACCTCCACCACTTTAAACGGGGCATATTGGGCCGCGCGGTCTTCGACGCCTTCGACTTCCAGACCAATATCGGTCAGTTTTTCGAGGATAATGTCTAAAGATGCATCTGTATCGAGATAGTCTTTGAGCCAAGAGAGAGTGAATTTCATATTCTTATAACTTTCGTCTTACAATTATTTTGTCGCGCGGTTCGGGCGGTTAAGAGGATCAAATCCATAATGGGTGAGCCAACGCGTATCCGATTCAAAGAAACTGCGCAGATCAGGAATTCCATATTTCAGCATAGTGGCCCGTTCCAGTCCCATGCCAAAAGCAAAGCCCTGATATTCATCCGGATCAAGCCCGCAATTGGCAATCACGTTACGGTGAACCATCCCCGATCCCAAAATCTCCAGCCATTTCTGATTTTCCGGTTTCGGAGCCTTTCCCAGCTTCAATTCCCCATTTTCTTTCCAATATCCGATATCAACCTCGGCACTTGGCTCCGTAAAAGGGAAGAAACTAGGTCTAAAACGTACCGGAAGGTCATCAATACCGAAGAAAGACTTCACAAAATCGGATAAACACCCCTTTAAATGCCCCATTGTAACGTTTTTATCGATATAAAGGGCCTCCATCTGGTGGAAAACAGGGGTATGGGTCATATCCCAGTCAGAGCGATAACAGCGCCCGAAACAAATCATGCGGATTGGTGGCTTGTTAGCCATCATATGGCGGATCTGTACGGTCGATGTATGCGTACGGAGCAATTTCTTTTGTGCCTCGCCGCTTTCGCGTTCATCGTTGGGTAAATAGAACGTGTCATGCATCTCGCGCGCGGGATGCCCCAAAGGGAAGTTCAAAGCCGTGAAATTGTGGAAATCATCTT
>DMIT01000170.1:0-3284 GCA_003452275.1 Rhodospirillaceae bacterium
CATCATCATCCCCAGTTGCAGGACGCCGGATATCGATACGCCCAAGGCCATGGCGTGCCCCGCGGTCGGAAAGAAGGGGGATAGAAAAAGAATAAACCCGATCAAGGTCAGGTTAAACAGGATCGGGGCGGCGGCAAAGGGCGCGAACTTTCCATGGGTATTCAGCATTCCACCAAATAACGCTGTCAGCGACATAAAGAATAAGTAGGGAAACGTAAACTGGGTCAGTGTAACGGCCAGATCATATCGTTCTGTCCCCTGTTGAAACCCGGGGGCGATGATGTGAATGACCCATGGCATTCCTATCATGACCAGCAGGGAAAACGCCGCAAGAGCAATTGCCATGATCGAGAAAACCTGACCGGCGAATGTCGCGGCTCCCTCTTCCCCCTCTTGCTCTATGATTTTGGAATAAAGCGGGATAAAAGACACGCTAAAGGCCCCCTCGCCCGCTACGCGTCTGAAAAAATTGGGGAGTTTCAGGGCCACGAAAAAAGCATCCGCCAATGGCCCCGCGCCAAGAATAGCGGCAGTCAGCATATCCCGCACCATGCCTGCAATCCGGCTGAGCATCGTAAAGCTGGCGATTGTAGCCATGGCTTTTAAGAGTTTCATATGCTATGTCCTGTTCGATATATTCTTTTTATATAAGGATCGTTTTAAGATGCAAAATCCTGAAAGCCAATGGTTTGGCAGAAAATCAGTTACTCCGCAAGAGAAGACCAAATTGGTTCTGGATGTCTTTGACAGCGTGGCGAGCCGCTATGACATCATGAATGACCTGATGTCTGCCGGTATCCATCGTGTGTGGAAAAACACGCTGATCCGTAAAATCAGGCCAACGGCAAATCTTAAATTCCTCGATGTCGCCGGCGGCACCGGAGACATAGCGTTTCGTATCGCAAAGGCCGCAGGGACAACCGACAATATTACAATCTCCGATATCAATGCCCAAATGCTCGAGGTCGGCAAAGCGCGCGCGATCGATCATGGGTTCGTATCCGGTTTCCAGTGGGTGGAGGCGAATGCCGAAGAACTGCCCTTCGCCGATAATAGTTTTGACGTATATACCATTTCATTTGGCCTCCGAAACGTGACGCGTATAGACGTTGCACTACGCGAAGCCTACCGCGTACTTAAACCAGGGGGACGTTTTTACTGTATGGAGTTCAGTCATTTGGACAGTGATGTACTTCAAAAAGCGTACGACCTGTACTCGTTTACAATTATTCCAAAATTAGGTGAATTGGTCACACAGGATAAAGACAGCTATCAATATCTGGTCGAAAGTATTCGCGCATTCCCCAAACGCGATGAATTATGCAAAAGATTACGCGCTGCCGGCTTTGATATGGCAAAAGCAACCCCGCTTAGCATGGGAATTGTGGCAATTCATGAGGCTTGGAAATACTAGGTTTTTTGCCGTTTCTGACAGTTTTTTTTCGGCAGCTTAAAAATTATGCATAAAAAAACAAAAATATTGAAATAAATACTTGAAAAGAGCCGGCAATCTGTTTTAAAACGAGGCTCTAGTCAATTTGTTTGACCAAACTGGCTGGAAAAACAGAATTCAGAATTAACCCTGAAATTAATTTTCGTAAAACTCGTCTTTCTAGGAAAAGGAAACCTAATTATGAACAAAACAACTTTGACTATCGTTGCTGCTGCTGTTGTTGTAGCTTTGGCTGCTTTCGGTATCGTAAAATCCCAATCTCCATCTGAGCAATCCGCTTCTGTTGATGCAATCGCTCCTGCTGCTGGCGAAGCTGCTTCTGCTATTAACTCTGCTGCTGACTCTGCTGCTTCTGCAGTTACCAACGCTTCTGACGAAGTAAAAGCTGCTGCTGAAAAAGCAACTGATGCTGCTGCTGAAGCAACTGACGCTGCTAAAGATGCCGCTGCTTCTGCTGCGACTGCAACAACTGATGCCGCTGCTGCTGCAACTGATGCTGCTAAAGAAGCTGTTGCTCCTGCTGTTGACGCCGCTAAAGATGCTGCTACCGAAGCAACTGATGCTGCTAAAGAAGCAACCGACAAAGCTGCTGAATAATTTTTCAGATCTTTTGATTTCTAAAGAAGTCCTGTGCTATGGTGCAGGACTTCTTTTTATTTTGAAATGGACGATACATCATGACAGATCAATCTATTCTTGCGACCCGTTCTATCCTCCTTGTCATCTCAGGGGGGATTGCTGCGTACAAGTCTCTGGAGCTTATACGTCTGCTGAAAAAGACAGGTACGTACGTACGCGTTATCCTGACAAAGGGCGGCGAACAGTTCGTTACGCCGTTGTCCGTTTCAGCATTGTCGGAACATTCTGTCTATACAGATTTGTGGTCGTTAAAAGATGAATCCGAAATGGGACATATTCGCTTATCGCGCGAAGCTGACCTTATCATCGTGGCTCCTGCCAGTGCCAATCTGATGGCCAAAATGGCAAATGGAATAGCCGATGATCTGGCATCGACCACACTTCTGGCGAGCAATAAACCAATTATGGTGGCTCCCGCCATGAATCCCCAAATGTGGGACAAACCATCCACCCAACGTAATTTACAGACATTGCGGCAGGATGGCGTTCATATCCTTGCCCCCGCTGTCGGGGAAATGGCCTGCGGGGAAACCGGTACCGGACGGATGCCGGAGGCCGTAGACATTTTTAAGGCAATGGAAGATTTCTTTTTAACTGATCGCCCGCTTGCCGGAAAAACCGCCATTGTGACCTCAGGCCCTACTTACGAAGCGATTGATCCCGTCCGCTTTATCGGCAACAGGTCGTCAGGGAAACAGGGGCATGCCATTGCGGCCGAACTTGCCAATCAGGGTGCCAGTGTAACTTTGGTCACCGGCCCTGTCTCGCTCCCTGCCCCGCAAAATGTCATGACCATCTCTGTTGAAACGGCAGAACAGATGAAATCTGCCGTAGCGGGACACCTGCCGGCGGATATTTTCGTGGGGGCCGCTGCCGTGGCCGACTGGCGCGTGGAAAAGCCCGCCAACCAGAAAATGAAAAAACGGGACGGGCATATTCCACCATCCCTTCATTTTACCGAAAATCCGGATATTCTGGCCTTTGTCAGCACCCATCCCCACCGCCCATCACTGGTTGTCGGGTTTGCAGCGGAAACCGAAGAGCTTTTGCACCATGCCCGCACGAAACTCGTCAAAAAAGGCTGCGACTGGATTGTCGCCAATCAGGTGGGGAAAGATGAAAATCCTGTCTTTGGAATGGACGATAATCAGGTTACACTCCTCACACGCACAACAACTGAAAACTGGCCGCC
>DMIT01000170.1:3419-10320 GCA_003452275.1 Rhodospirillaceae bacterium
GCCATGGTTGCCACCGGCATTTCGATTGCTCTGCCGGCGGGATATGAATGTCAGGTTCGCCCGCGTTCCGGCCTTGCCGCCAAAAACGGAGTGACCGTCCTCAATTCCCCGGGCACCGTAGATGCCGATTATCGTGGCGAAATCAAGGCGATCTTAATCAACCACGGCAAATCCCCCTTCACCATCGAACGCGGTATGCGCATTGCCCAGATCGTGATTGCGCGATATGAACAGGCCGTATGGGATGTCCGTGACACCCTTGAGGAAACTTCCCGCGGCGCAGGCGGTTTCGGCTCTACAGGCGTTAAATAAGCCCCCATTTTTTCATGTTGTGAAAGGAAATCCCATGTCACGTTTCTTGATGATTGCAGCCCTCTCTCCTTTGTGTCTTTTGCCGTCCTTCGCAAAGGCCGATGTCATTGCCGCCGAGAACAGCAAGATTATGTCGGCCATTGTCTATACAGACCGCGCAACCGTCACCCGTCAGGCAGTCGTCCATTTACCTGCCGGATCGCATAGCGTGACTTTTCAGGGACTTCCCGCCCAGATGTTACCGGATAGCCTCCGCGCTGAAGGTTCGGCGCTGGCGGCGGTCAAATTCGGAGCCGTTGTCTATAAACAAGTCACGGCATCGGAAATTGCCAGCCCTCGGGCCAGCGAATTAAACGCCCAACTGGAAACATTACAGGATCAGAAAAATATTCTGGACGGTGAAAAACAGGCTATCGAATCTAAAAAGATTTTCCTGAAAACCATCGGAAATCAGGCAGCACTGCGCACTAATGAAAATATCGCAGACATCAATTTAAAACCCGAACAATGGACACATGCCGCCCAGACCTTGTTCACCGCGATCAATGACGCTATGGCCGCCGGCGTGGCAGTCGATGTAAAACTCCGCGACCTTGATAAAAAAATTGCGGCTGTCCAGAGTGAAATCAACGGGCTGGGGACAGGTCAATATAGTACCTATACCGTCACCGTCCCGCTCGAGACTCCGGCGGCGACACAATTGACTCTTGATTTAAGCTATCAGGTTAGCAATGCCAGCTGGAACCCTATCTATGATGCCCGCCTCAATACCGAGACCTCGAAAATGGATCTTATCCAATACGGGGCCGTTCGCCAGAATAGCGGCGAGGACTGGAACGATATCAAACTGACCCTGTCCACCGCGCAACCCCAACGCGGCACCAGTCTTCCTGATCTGACGCCTTTCTGGGTCGATTTGTTTCGTCCGGAACTTTATAATACAAAAACTGCTGGCTTTGGGGGTGCGGGCAATAGCGCCCCTCTGGCTGCTGCCGCTCCGGCCATGATGGCAGAAAGTGCGGATGCCATGATGCGCGATCAGGCCCCGATGGAAATGGCCATCAAGAAAAAAGAAGCCAGCTTTACCACCGCCAACATTACAAGCGGTGGCTTTGTCAGCGAATATCATATTCCGGGCCCCGCAAGCATTACGGCGGACGGAACGGAAACCAAAGTGATGGTCGGTCAATTCGCAACCGAAAGCACTTTGCAAGTTCATATCAAACCACAAATCAGCACCGAAGCTTTTCTGGTTGCCAAAGCAAAGCTGAAGGGTGAAAGCCCTGTTCTGGAAGGGCAAGTCAGCCTGTTCCGCGATGGGGCCTTTGTCGGCAAATCCAACCTGCCCCTCCTTCGCCCTGACGAGGAATATGCGTTATTCTTTGGCGCGGACGATCAGGTCAGCGTCAAACGCAAACTATTGAAAGACGAAAAAACCGAAGCCGGCATGATATTGCGTGACAATATTCAGGAACGCCATTTCATCACCGAGATTCAAAATCTGCATAGCAAGCCGGTGGTGATTGTGGTCAAGGAAACAACCCCTGTCGGGCGCAATGATAAAATCGCGACCACCATTCTGAAATCCGACACAACGGCGGGATATGAAATGGATTCCGCCAATATCAAAGGCCTGATGCGCTGGGAATTCACGGTTCAGCCAAAGGCCAGACAGGATGTCAAACTGGGTTGGAAAGTCACATGGCCGAAAGACACCGACCTGTCCGGATTATAATATAGGATATCAGCATGAATACATCATCCGCCGCTTTGAAACAGCAACCTCTTCCGCAATCCCCCGAGGATTTTGTAGCCGCCGGTCATACGCCGATGATGGCGCAATATCACGCGGTAAAAGCCGCCCATCCGGATTGTTTGTTGTTTTATCGCATGGGCGATTTTTACGAGATGTTTTTTGACGATGCGCTGGTCGCTTCTAAAATCCTTGATCTCACTCTTACCAAACGCGGCAAAACCAGTGGTGATGACATTGCGATGTGCGGCGTTCCTTTTCATGCGGCGGATGCCTATATCGCCCGCCTGATCCGCGCGGGGCAAAAAGTTGCCATTTGCGATCAGGTCGAAACCCCGGAACAGGCCAAACAGCGTGGCGGGTCAAAAGCCCTTGTCCGCCGCGAAGTTGTCCGCATTATTACGGCAGGAACCTTGATCGAGGATAATCTGCTCGATTCCAAATCAAACAACTATCTGGCGGCCTATGTCGATATGAACGGGCAGGCAGGGATTGCCTTTGCCGATGTATCGACAGGTGAATTCCTGTTACAAAGTTTAAATACGATCGAAGCCAAATCGGCTTTGCAACGCCTGAACCCGAGCGAGATTATCTGCAAAAATGCGCAGGATTTCTCGGATGATCTGAATGCTATTTCCAGTGTCCGGCCATCTGGATTTTTCGACAGTGCCTCGGGCATTTTAAAACTCGAAAATCTATTCGGTATCAGCGAAGAAGATTTATCCAAAAATTTCTCCCGCGCGGAAATTGCGGCGGCAGGTGCCTTGTTGCATTACGTGGATGAAACGCAAAAAGGCCAGATCCCATATCTTTCTGCCCCCAAACGCATTGAAGGCTTTAAAACGGTTGATTTTGATCCTTCTACATTCCGTTCTCTGGAATTGGTCAAAACCCAATCAGGTGAACGCGAAGGCAGTTTGATCGACTTACTCGACACCGCCCAGACAGGCCCCGGATCACGTATGATCCAGTCGCGGTTACTTTCTCCGCTGCGCGATGTGGCGGAAATTAATCGCCGTCATGATGAAATCGAATCCTTGATCGCGGCCTTTGATGTGACGCGCAATATTCGCGGCATTTTGAAAATGGTTCCGGATATGGAACGCGCCTTGGCGCGCCTCAGTTTGAATCGCGGCGGGCCACGTGATATGGCGGCGCTGCGCGACGGATTACATTATGCCGGACTGATCCGCGCGGCCTTGATTGAAAAAGGCATGGCGACGTCTGCTCTCGCCCGTTGCTGCGATCAGTTGCAACTAACGGAACGCCAGCATGATTATAAAGAAAAGCTGACCTCCGGATTGTCTGAATCGCTCCCCCTCTTGATGCGGGATGGCGGTTTCATTGCCGCCGGATTTTGCCCTCATCTTGATAAGGTGCGCAGCCTGAAATCGGAAACGCATCATCATATCGCCGCCCTGCAAACAAAATATGTGCAGGATACAGGGATTGATTCCCTGAAAATCACCCATAACAACGTGTTGGGATTCTTTATCGAAGTTCCCGCAAAACGCGCCGATGCGATGATGGTCAAATCGGGCGATACGGATAATCCGTTTATCCATCGTCAGACCATGTCGAACGGGGTACGTTTCACGACCCCCGACTTATCAAACCTTGAACGCGATATCGCCGTTTCCGCAGAAAAAGCGCAAGCGATTGAAGAGGATTATTACAACCAGTTCCGTCATGAAGCCATGACCCTTGCCGATGATATATCCCGCGTTGCCCGCGGTCTGGCGGCCATCGACGTGGCGACCTCCATGGCAACCCTTGCCGTTGATAAATCCTACAGCCGCCCCCGCATTGACGATAGCGACGCCTTCGATATTCAGGGCGGGCGGCATCCGGTGGTGGAACAGGCCTTGGTAAAAAAACATACACGCTTCGCCCCGAATGACAGCAAATTGTCGGGAAGCGAAAAATTATGGCTGCTGACCGGCCCCAACATGGCCGGTAAATCAACCTTCTTGCGCCAGAATGCCCTGATTGCGATTATGGCGCAGGCCGGATTTTATGTGCCCGCCACATCCGCCCATATCGGTATTGTCGATAAAGTGTTCAGTCGCGTGGGGGCATCCGATGATCTGGCGCGGGGACATTCGACCTTTATGATCGAGATGGTTGAAACGGCGGCCATTTTGCAAAATGCCACGGCGAAATCATTGGTCATTCTGGATGAAATCGGGCGCGGAACGGCAACTTTTGACGGACTGTCCATCGCTTGGGCCACGCTTGAACATCTGCATAATACAATCAATTGCCGCGGCCTGTTCGCAACCCATTATCATGAATTGACGCAACTGAAATCCCAACTTTCGCACCTTGCCTGTTACACCATGGATGTCAAAGACTGGAAAGATGAGATCATTTTCCTCCATACCGTCAAAGCCGGCAGTGCCGACCGGTCATATGGTATCCATGTCGCAAAACTTGCCGGTCTGCCCGAAACGGTGATTGACCGCGCTGCCGATGTGTTGCGTTTGCTCGAAGACAGCAAAGCGCGTGGCGGATCGGGCGCGGTTGCGGGACTGCCCTTATTTGCATCTCCCCCTTCACCACCCAAACCCAAAATATCTGCCGTGGAACAACGCCTATCGGAAATCAACCCCGATAGCCTGACCCCGCGCGAGGCGCTGGATATCCTCTATTCTCTTAAGTCGCTTTAGGCGATTCGAAACTTTCATGCCCGTGTTTACCGGCATGAAGTTCGTCATGGATATGTTGGTTATGCGGCACATATTGCGGAACCAATGACCCGACGATCATGCCGAAGAAACTGGCAATCAATCCGGCAAATTGCGCCGGAATGAACGGATCATCCCCGCCGAATAACAGGCATCCGATCCAGACGGCCAGCCCCGCGAAAATCGCGCATAAAGCGCCCTGATTGGTTGCACGTTTCCAGTAAACCCCAAAGGCCAGCGGAATAAACGCCGACACCAATGTCACCTGATAGGCATTTTCAACCATGCTGAAAATGCTCAATTCGGAATTCACCGCATATAATGTGACAATTATCGTGAAGCCCAATGTGACGAAGCGCATCAGTTTCAGCAATTGCTTATCGGTCATCTGCGGCAACAGCGGTTTCAAAATATTTTCTGAAAACGACACTGATGGCGCAAGCAACGTGGCCGATGCGCAAGATTTGATCGCCGATAACAACGCCCCGAAAAAGAGAACCTGCGCAATGAAAGGAATTTTATCGCTCAACACCAGTTGCGGTAAAATCATCTGCGGGTCACCACCTTCAGCCAGATTGCGGGCCACCATATCCGGATCGATCAGCGTTGCGGAATAGGCCAGAAACATCGGAACAAACGCGAACAGGAAATAAAGACTTCCACCCAGTACAGACCCCCACACGGCATATTTGATGGTACGGGCCGATTGTACGCGCTGGAAAACGTCCTGTTGCGGGATGGAGCCCAGCATCATGGTCATGGCGGCTGCGGCAAAGGCGATGATGTCTTTCAGATCCGCCGAGGGCCAGAATGTAAATTTTCCCGCGTCCTGCGCATGTTGGATCACCGCACCGACACCACCGTCAATCAGGCCGGACACTTCGCCGCCGATATAAAGCATCCCGATCACAATCACCACCATCTGGATCAAATCGGTGACAGCCACCGCCCACATCCCGCCAAAGAATGTATAAATCAGAATGGTCATCGACCCGATCCACATACCGGCAGTTTGTGAAATCGCCCCGTCGGATACGATATGAAAGACTAGACCGAGGGCTGTAATCTGCGCCCCGACCCATCCCAGATATGATACGACGATAGCCAAAGTGGTCATAATTTCTGCAGTACGCCCATAACGTTTTTTATAAAAATCGCCGATGGTCAGAAGTTTCATTTTATAAAGCGGGGCCGCGAAGAATAATCCCACGAAAATCAAGCAAAGCGATGCACCGAAAGGATCGGCGACAATACCGCGCATATTCTCGCCCAGAAAAGTCGCGGGGATACCCAGTACGGTTTCAGACCCGAACCATGTCGCAAACACGGTGGCCACCACCATATAGAAAGGCAGATGCCGGCCGGCAATTGCGAAATCTTTGGTATTATGGACTTTTAGTGAAGCCACCAGACCGATGGCAACAGAAATAACCCAATAACCAATGACAAACCAAAGAAGCATGTGCGCAATCCCCTGAATCAGCAAGAAAATTATAATTTAAAAAATGCTACTTTATATTGGAAAATCGGCAAGAGTATTTTCATCCTGCGCCGATTTATACGCAGATTTTTTGGATGACATCGAGAAACTGGCGGGTTGCCGCGACATCATGGACGCGCACAATCTGGAGGTTATCCCAACCGGCTGCCGCCATGGCCGCCAATGACCCTGCCCCCCTGTCTGCCGCGGGAATTGACCGCCCGCAGATTTTCTCAATAAAGCTTTTACGCGACACGCCTAATAAAATATCGACGCCCAGATCATGGAATTTGGACATAGATCGCAGTAACGCCATATTATGCGTAAGGGTCTTGCCGAACCCTATCCCCACATCGATCATCAATCTGTCTTTGGCGATCCCCGCATCCAGACATACCTCTATGCGCTGCCGCAGATAATCATGCACCTCATTGACCACATCATGGTAATGGGGGTCGGCTTGCATGGTCTGGGGTGTGCCCTGCATATGCATCAGGCAAACACGACAATCACTATCGCTCACGACATTGATTGAATCTGCGTCATGGGTCAGGGCGGAAATATCATTGATAAGTCCCGCACCGGCCTTTAACGCCACGCGCATGGTCGATGCATTCCGCGTATCAACCGACAGCAATGCACCTGCATTTTTCAATCCCTCCATAACCG
>DMIT01000040.1 GCA_003452275.1 Rhodospirillaceae bacterium
GATATCAGAAACAAAGCCAATATGATGCTCAGTTTCGGGCAGCAGACATGGCCGCATGTCATGGTACGCGTGATGCTTCTGGAACAGATTTATCGCGCCCAGCAAATCATTGCGGGACACCCCTATCATCGTGAGGGATAAGATGCCATATTTTCCGTCCTGCCATTTCAGAATGATCGTGCTGTTAGTGGGGATGATCTGCACTGTTTCTTCCCCCGTTTTTGCCGCCGATAAAATCGCGCCAAAGCAGGAAAAGCTCAAAGAAATCGAGGGCAAGGTCGAAGCAGAAAAGGCCCATCAGGAAGAATTAAAAGCGGCTGCCGATAAAATCGAAAAAGATATGAAAGGTCTTAAAACCGACCTGATTGATACCACCAAATCCGTCCAGAAAAATGAACGGACATTGCAGGACATCGAAGATAAAATTGCAACGCTGCAACAACAGAAACAGGAACTAGAAAATACGTTAAAGGCCAAACGCGCCTCTCTCGCCAACCTGATTCTGGCACTGGAACGTATTCGCCGTTTGCCACCCGAAACTTTGGTAGCGCGTCCTGATGCCCCGTTGGAAACCGCGCAGGCCGCAACTGTCATGGGCTCCATTTTACCCGAAATCAATAAACGCGCCAATCAATTGAAAACAGATTTGCAAAGCCTGTCCGAAGTCGAGGCCGATTTGAACAACCAGAAAGCGGAAGTTCAAAAAGCCATGGCCAAATTAAAAACCAACAAAGATAAAATGGATCAACTGGTGGCTGACCGGTCAAAGGCGTTAGAGACAACCCGCAAGAAAGTTGCCGCCAAAAATGCCGAAATCGCGTCATTGATAAAAGAAGCCACCGATTTTCGCGACCTTATCAAAAAACTGGAGCAAAAAAACCGTGAAATTGACGCGCGGACGGGCAATGCGTCCCGCCATGATAAATCGGATTCCGGCCCTGCGCTCGGAACCGGTCGTTTACCGGTATCGGGGGTTCTTAAAACCCGTTATGGCGAAACCGATGAAATCGGCGCGACCAGTCAGGGGCTTATCTTTTCCGCCCGCGAAGGGTCAGTGGTTGTGGCTCCGTTGGGGGGAATTGTCCGTTATGCCGGCACATTCCGTAACTATGGCAAAATCGTGCTGATCGAACATAAGAATAAATTTCACAGCCTAGTTGCAGGTTTAGGAAAAGTTGATACATTCGTGGGACAGCGCGTTGAAGCTGGCGAACCGGTCGGAACCCTTCCTTCGTCTTCCGGTCGCCTCTATTACGAACTCAGATAACAGGGGGATCCTGTGAATCCGTCTAAGAAATTTTCGAAACTCGATTAAACCATAACTGGAGTATTATTTATGCTGAACCGTTCCCTGCTTTTATCAACTGCGCTGATTGCTCTTTTGTCTTTTTCAAANNGAGGAAACGTATAAGCAACTCTCCCTTTTTGGCGGCGTGTTTGAAACGGTGCGCGATAAATACGTGGACAAAGTCACCGACCAGCAATTGATCGAATATGCGATCAAAGGCATGTTGACCAATCTCGACCCGCATTCCGACTATATGACCGCAAAAGATTTCGAGGACATGAAAATCCAGACCAAGGGCGAATTCGGCGGGTTGGGGCTTGAAGTCACCATGCAGGACGGTCTGGTCAAAGTTGTCTCGCCGATTGATGATACGCCGGCTTTCAAAGCCGGTATTCACGCTGGAGACTTCATTACCCATCTCGATAAAAAACCGATCATCGGCATGACTTTGGCCGAAGCGGTTGAGAAAATGCGCGGCAAGGTCGGCAGCACCGTTGAATTGACCATCCGCCGCGAGGGGGTGAATGAACCGTTATTCCTGACCGTCAAACGCGATATCATTAAAATCAAATCTGTGCGTTCCCGCGTCGAAGGCAACGATGTCGGCTATATCCGCATCACATCTTTCAGCCAGAACACATATGACGGGTTGAAAGATGCCTTTGATAAGATCAAGAAAGAAACCAACGGACAGGTCATAGGCTATGTTCTCGATCTGCGCAATAATCCGGGCGGTTTGCTCGATCAGGCTATTGCGGTGTCCGATGCCTTCCTTGACAAAGGCGAAATTGTCTCGACACGCGGACGCAATGACGAAGCGATTAAGCGCGACAATGCCCTCCCCGGTGATCTGGCGGACGGGCTGCCTGTTGTCGTTCTGATTAACGGCGGTTCCGCCTCGGCCTCCGAAATTGTGTCGGGAGCGTTGCAAGACCATCACCGCGCCGTTCTGATGGGCACGAAATCATTCGGCAAAGGATCAGTGCAAACAGTAATTCCAACCCCGGGCGATGGCGCAATGCGCTTGACCACGGCGCGTTATTTTACACCGTCAGGCCGTTCAATTCAGGCTAAGGGAATTGAGCCGGATATTATTGTCGAACCGGCAAAAATTGAAAAACTGGATGAAATCAGAATTGGCGAAGCAGATCTGAAAGGTGCAATCAGCAATCCTGATTCTCCGAAATCCCCTGCACCGGTTCCGGTTCCCGCCCCTGTTGAAAATGTCAGCAAGGACGGCAAAGATGATCCGAAAGACAAGGCTACTCTTGAAAAAGAACAGGCCAAGCAGGATTATCAACTGGCGCGGGCTCTTGACCTGCTGCATGGCCTATCCCTGATTAAAGCCGGAAAGCAATAAACTGATGATGATGGCAGGGCTATCTGTTGCAAAGATAAAGGATACGGTGGATGGAATTTTTCCATTGCGCACCTTTTGTCTTTCGCTGGCCCTGCTCATTTCTCTGCTGCTGGTCAGCGTTGGTATTTATCAATTGATCTTTGCCGAACCGGTCTTTCATCCTGCATTGACAGGGAAAACTATTGGCATAGTTGAAATTGCAAAAGCTGTTCAAGACGAACCGATCCAGACTGTGCCGGATATAGTTCCTGTCCCCGAAAAAAAAGCTGATCCGACGCCGGAACCTCTCACGGCTATTGAAGATTCCATAGCCGGCCTGTCGCAGCAAACTCCATATGGGGCTTTACCTATCATCCGTGAATCGGACGGGTTGAAGTCTTTTGATGCGTATAAGGCTCCCTTTAAACTAAAAGCAGAAACCAAGGGGGTTATCTCGCTGGTGATGACGGACTATGGCTTGTCCGAGAAACTTGCGCAAAGCGCGGTTGACATGTTGCCGGCAGGGACAAGCTTTGTGGC
>DMIT01000013.1 GCA_003452275.1 Rhodospirillaceae bacterium
ACCTATTATGATTCAACGGGCATTCTGCAAACCGCCCCCATCAACACCCCTCGTTTTGATTATGATCCCGTGACCCACCAACCCAAAGGACTTCTGATTGAACAACAACGGACAAATCTATTCTCTAATAGCTCTGAATTTTCTTTGTCGTACAACCCATTTGGAGCCTCCATCTCCAATAATGTCGCAATTGCCCCAGACAACAAAAATACCGCGGATAGAGTGACCTCTGGGACAACTCCTGCTGTTGTTAATTTTGATACTAATGTTAGCGGAACAAATGGCATCCAATATACACTTTCTATTTTCTTAAAACCTGTGTCATTAGCTAATGGAAATTTTGATATATATGTAGGAGATGGGAGTTCAACATGTGGTAGATTCGCTAACTTTATAATTAGCAATCAATCAATTATATCCGCGGATACTAGTAGCAAATATATCCAGCTTACAAATGGTTGGTACAGGTTAATCATGCCCTTTACAGCAACATGTAACATAGGAGCGATGAGGTTTACTTTATACGGAACAGCTTTAACCCCAGGATCACAGTTTTATGTATGGGGAAGACAAGCAGAGCAAGATTCCTCTGCAACCTCCTATATCCCGACCACGGCAACGGCAGTGATCAGGATATCGGATGATTTATCCTTCCTATCCGGAGCAGCACTATCCGAGATGCAATCATCAAACGGTACTTTTGCAGTTGAAACCAATAACCTGCGAGGCGGAGCCTATTCAAAAATCATTTCAAACAGTTCATCCGGCTTGCTGGAAGAAGGTGAAAACGCATCACGCATCGGAAGTATTGGCAACGGTGGCCCCTATTTTCTTGCCGACCTTGGGACTGGCACCCTGAGTACCGGCAGCGTTAAATCTGCGGTGAGCTGGTCTGCCAGTACAAGAGCTCTGGTCGGCAATGGCGGTTCAGTGGCGACCAGTACCGGGACAATGGCCGTCCGCGATGCTATATATATTGGATCAAAGGCGAAGCTCGGCAACTACATTGAAGGCCATGTAAAATCATTCAAATTTTATCCCCTGACGGCCACAAACACCCAACTGCAACTTATGACGCAGTAAGGCTTAAAATTCGGAATAGACCTGCACCATATATATGGCTATAATCCCCGAATAACTGCTTGAGGATTCTCGTATGGTCGACAATAAACATTTCCGTAAAAAATATATTCTTCCGATAGCTTATTGCGGAATTTTAGCCGTTGCTGTGTGGAGTGCAACCGGCGTGGTGTCGGTGATGGGCCCGAAAACGCCGCAATCACCCGCCATGGAAAACCTTGAACCAGCCGCCGGAACAGAGAGTCTGCCGTTGAACGTCAAAGAAACCGATCTGGTCAACGCGCCTGTTATGCCCGACATTCCATCCGCAACGCCGCCCGCAACATCCGCCGATGCGGTCGAAGATGTGCCGTTGCGCATTTCATCCGACAAACCGGAAATCATCAAACTCGACCGCGATGCGGTCAATGTTCTGGTCGGCAGCGATGAAACCTTGCGCGCCGTACCCGATACCAACCGCACGATTGTTTTGATTCCTAAAAAACCGGGTGCCACCTATTTCAAAGCGATAGATGCGGATGGCAAAGTCATTATGCAGCGCCATGTTATCGTCGGGGCAGTTGAAAAGGGAAATAAATATATCCGCATTCGCCGCGCCTGCGCCGCCGATGATGCCAGATGTAAAGAATTCAGCGTTTATTACTGCCCCGACATGTGCCACGAAGTCAATGTAGTGCAAGGAAGCGGCAGCGGCACAGGAAATAGTCGCGCTCCGGATGTCGCCCCATCGGTTTCGCCCCCTGATACCAATTCGGAATATGTCGAACCACCTGTCCCAAATCCAGAACCATCCCCTTCTCAGAATCAATAGGTTATAGAATGAATAAATTAACTCCACATCGCCCATCCACATTGTCACTCGCGACACTCTTGATGGCGTCCGTACTTCTATCCGCTTGCGGATCATCAACCCCAAAAACACCTGATGCAGAACTCGTAAGAACAGACCCAACAATCGTCCTCCCGAAACCGGCAAGCAACGCCGACATTCTTTACGGAGAAAACCGCGATACGCTGAGCATTATCGAAGGCATGTACCAACGTAATAAAAATGACGCAATGAATGCCGCCCGCTATGGCAAGGCATTGCGCGAAGCCGGACAAATGAAACAAGCGAAAGCCGTCCTCCTCCCCTTCTCCGATAACAAAGAGGCCGGAACATTGGTCAACACCGAACTATCCGCGATTTACTTGTCCGATGGTGATTTTAACCGTGCGGAATCATCCGCCCGCAAAGCCGTAAAACAGGACGGCGCCAATTATCGCGCATGGCGCAATCTCGGGAATGCTCTGGATGCGCAGGAAAAATATGTCGAGGGAGAAACGGCGTTCCGCCGCTCTATGGATATATGGACAGGAAACGATAAGGTTCCAGTCATGAATAATCTGGCATTAAATCTTGCAGCACAGGGCTATACCGACCGCGCACTGACACTTCTCTATCAGGCCAAGAAAATGGACCCTAACCGCATCGAGATCGAACGCAATATCCGTATCATCCGCACATTGAGCGAGCCACCGGAATTTGCGAAAGACAAAAAACCCTTCCCCGCAAGCAAAGTCCCTGAATAATCAGCAATGCTTCGAACTATTTAATTTCTGGTGCAGTTTCGGCTGATCTCTGACGCTGCGCTTCAGCGAATTTTGCTTCATCTGTCAGCACAGGAGAGCCGAATCCTGCGCCTAAAGCTGCTTTTTTCTGCGCTTCCGTCAAACTGGCTTGCGGATCAAGGCATGGGGATAAAAGACCGGATGTGTGCATATTCTTCTCCTGTTTATGAAAACATATGTAGAAGATCGCCTCATTTTTTGCAAGAAAAATATTCTTGATCCTTACAATATTCATCTTTTAATACTTTGTTACGTTCCATACTATAGTATGCATTTCAGACCGCGTCACAACATAATATCCCCGCAAAAAACGGATTGAGGAGAGACTCTGCCATGTCATGGTTTACCAATCTAAGCCTGTTTAAGAAAATCCTGATCGTAAGCCTGGTGATGTTGATGAGCAGCCTGTCATGGGGAATGTTCAACGGCTATATGGCCTATCAACTCATGGCGCATGGCGTTTCCGAACAAAACCGGTTATTGGTCGAATCCATTACCAGCATGGTTGACAATCTGGAGAAAGATATCAGCGCCGGAAAAGTTTCCAAAGAAGCTGCGCAGCAGGAAATCAAGGAACTGGTTCGCCATACCCGCTATGAAAACGGCAAGCAATATTTCTGGATCAATGATATTCATGGCCAAGCGGTCATGCATCCTATTTTTCCCGAACTGGAAACGCAGGATATTTCAAAAACCAATAAAAAGATTTTTGACCTGTTCAGCAATTTTGCCAAGAAACTGGAAACATCGCCGAATGGTGCGGTTTACGATTATGAATGGCCAAAACCGGACGAAGACAAAACGATCCTGCATCCAAAATCATCTTATATCAAACCTGTGACCAACTGGGGATGGATCATCGGGACAGGCGTCTATATGGATGACCTGCGCGCCAAGGCCTTACAGGTCTTATATTTTGAAATGATGTTTGTTGCGGTTTTCGCAATGCTTCTGATGGCGGGAACTTATGCCTCGGTGCGGACGCTGTCCCGCCCCTTGCTTCAGCTTTCCAATAATATGAATCGATTGGCGGCCGGGCAATTGGATGTGGATGTTCCCTATTCCCATCGCAAGGACGAGGTCGGAAAAATCGCCAAATCATTCGGTGTCTTTAAGGCCAATGCCAGTGAAAAAGCCCATCTTGAATCCCAGCAAATCGAACTTCAAAAGAAATCCGAAGCCGATAAAAAGAAAGCCATGCAGGATTTAGCCGATAATTTCGAAAGACGGACATTGGGCGTCATATCATCTTTATCGACATCGTCGGTGGAGCTAAGTTCCTCTGCGAATAATATGAAAGAATCTTCCGAAGAAAATGTGCTGACCTCACGCAGTGTCGCGCAGGCGATCAGTGAAGCGAACCAGAATGTTCAAACCGTTGCGGCTGCGACCGAAGAATTGTCGATATCCAGCCATGAAATTGCCCGTCAGATCGCAGGTGTCGCCGAAAAATCAAACCGTTCGTCGCAGGAAGCCGCCAAAACCAGTCAGGAGATATCCAACCTGAACGTCCTCGCCGACTCGATTGGTGATGTCGTCGCCGCCATTAAGGATATTGCCGAACAAACCAACCTTCTCGCGCTGAATGCCACGATTGAGGCCGCCCGCGCAGGTGAAGCCGGCAAAGGCTTTGCGGTGGTCGCCGACGAAGTTAAAAAACTGGCAACTGAAACAGCATCCAAAACAACCGAAATTGATGAACGCGTCGTCCGTATCCAGCAAGCGATCCGGACAACCGTCATCGCCGTTGAACGAATCCTCAGTGATGTGCAGGACATCGACCACGCAACCTCAACCGTTGCCAGTGCCGTCGAAGAACAGAATGCCGCAACCAGTGAAATCGGGCGCAATATTTCCGAAGCATCGAACGGCACGCAAACCGTTGCCCAGAATATCGCCACCGTTCTTCAGAAATCAGAAGCAACGGGCAAATCCGCCGAACTGGTTCTGACAGCATCCAAGGAACTGGCGGAAATGTCACGAACTCTTCAGAAAGAAGTTCATGATTTTCTGAGCGGTATTCGCAATTAGGAAATGACCGTTATCCTGATTAATACCCGACCCAGAAAGCCTGATACGTCTCGGTGATCGCCATCATCGCGAGAGGTTTGGCAATGACCGGTGCAATTTCGGGTTCGTCCCCTGTGGAGAGGACAGCCAGCATCCGCCCTGCGGCCTTGGCGCAAGCAACAGCCTGATCGCGCATATCATGCATCGGAATGGCCGAGAAGAATAACTGCGCATAGGGTTCAACCCCGTTCAGTAAATCCAGTGGCGGGTTGGCAGGGCAATCATTGGCCGCCAGACCGAAACGCCAGTCACTCCCCGCCGGCACGCCCATGCGCACAGCCTCGGTGGTCATGGCGGTGACCAGATGTTCCAGATCGAAATCGCTCGGTCGGCGCGCCTCTTCCTTATCCATTTTCTTGTGCAAAAGGTTGAGTTTGGCCAATCGCCATCCTGCCGCCCCTGAAAGCCCGCCAAGGCAATCGCCCAGCGTCCAACCATCGCGCCCCATTTTCTTTTCAATCAGCACGTCGCATAATTCTTGTGCGGCAACCTCGAAACACATGCAGCGTGTGGCATATTCGATGAGCAAGCGGAAACTTTCGGCACGCGGAATCCCCTCCTCTTCCCAACTCACGATAATATGATGGGTGAGCATGGTCAGCATTTCAACAAAACCGAATTCGCAATCTGCCCAGTCTTCCATCGCCATGCGCGCCAGAACGCGCCCGCGTTCGGTGTAAGAATCAATCTGGACAGGATCAAGATCCAGCCAGTACGGCAAATCACCTTCATAGGCATCGCATCCGAGTACGGCGGAAATTTTATTATAGATCGCCTGTAACGTCTCATCCGGCTCTTCGAAAAAGAAAGCGGTTTCGGTCAAAACGCCGCCCATCACCTGTAACATCAGGCGAATATCTGTTCCCTTGTCCTCGGTCAGAGCCATTTTCGACAGACTCTCTTGCAAGAGGTGGGCGACCTCGGCTTTTTCAACACTCAACATAAAATGGATTCCCTGTTCAAGGATAATAGAAATGATGGATAAAGCGGTGGATAAGTATGTGAATACTATTGTGGATAATTTCGGTGTCAACAGCGGCTGTGGTTCAAGCCACTGATTCGTCCCATAAATTCAAGGTTAGTTAAAAATGTCAGAGCCGTAAACACCCCAAAGGTACTTTTTTTCAATCCATCCCTTATATGGTGCAAAATGGACACGGCACATTAACTTTTGGCATTGATCGACGCCGACGATGACGCCTTTTTCAAATTTGGCGACGGGCCTTTCCATTTCCGTATCATCATAAGCGATTGCCGGCTCGTCCGACGTAATACGGGCGGTTTTCTTGCCGGACAGTAATATTTTATGCGCCCAGCCGATATTGCCGTCAGGGTCCTTGATTTTGCGCCAGGCATCGAATTCTTGCAGGATTTCAACGGGTAAGCCTTCTTTTTTATAAATCCATTTGATCGGATAATCCATGGATGGCCCCGTCCGGACATAGACATTATCGGATTTCAGGGACGCAAAGCGCGGCAAGGGTAACCCTGTTGACTGATCCGGCTCGGCACTTTCGGCGACAGGTGCCGGAGAGGATTCGGCATGGCAATTTCCCGCAGGGACAAGCACCATAAAAGTCAGCAATAGACAAAATAAACGGGTCATAAGAAACTATAATCTGGACGGTTTCGGGTATTTTAGCGTAAAGACATGCCCATTATGAGAAAAGTCGCAGAAAATTCAAGCCTGAATCAACATCCAGTCCTGTCGGTTGCCCCGATGATCGACTGGACGGACAGGCATTGCCGCTTTTTCCACCGTCTGCTGTCGCCCCATGCGTTGCTTTATACCGAAATGATAACCACCAGCGCCATTTTAAATGGCGATACGCAAAAATTACTGGGGTTTTCAGACGCCGAACATCCGGTGGCCTTGCAACTGGGCGGATCAGACCCGACCGATTTGGCAACCTGCGCCAAGATCGGCGAAGATTTCGGATATGACGCCGTTAACCTGAATTGTGGCTGCCCGTCTGATCGCGTGCAAAAAGGGGCATTCGGTGCGTGCCTGATGCGTGAACCGCAACTGGTTGCAGATGGCGTTGCCGCGATGCGGGACGCCGTTCGCATCCCCGTGACCGTCAAATGTCGTATCGGGATTGANNGATTCAGAAGACTATGTCTTTTTGGAAGACTTTATCAAACAGGTCTCCGCCGCAGGATGCGATACCTTTATCATTCATGCGCGCAAAGCATGGCTCAAAGGTCTATCCCCAAAAGAAAACCGCGAAATTCCTCCCCTGCGTTATGATATCGCCGCAGAGATCAAAAAGAATTTTCCTCATTTGAACATCATACTAAATGGCGGCCTGACAACATTGCCGCAAATTCAGGATGCTTTAAAAACATTCGATGGCGTAATGATCGGGCGCGAAGCCTATAACAATCCATGGTTCCTGACCGAATTGGAACTGGCGTTATTCGGCACCCCGCAGCCCGACCGCGCGGACATTTGCGCAAGGATGGTTGATTATATCGGCACCCAATCCTCCACCATCCATTCGACCACCCGCCATATGCTGGGCCTCTTTAACGGCATGCGCGGCGCACGTTCCTTCCGCCAGATATTAAGCACCGAAGTTCACACCGCCACGTCGGCACGCGCTATCATGGACAAAGCCCTCACCCACCTTATTTAACCGGAAACACAGCCAGATTTCCGCTGGTTAAATCCAGCTTTAAAATACGGTGGTTATTGGTATCCGCGATCAGGGCGAAATTGTCATCACCGACCCAGATAGCCCCCGGTTCATTCAATGTTTCACCGCCGGTTTTCAACGTGGATAACTGCCCTGTCGCAATATTATAAACGCGGATAGCATTGTTATAAGTATCGGCGATATAGACCA
>DMIT01000161.1 GCA_003452275.1 Rhodospirillaceae bacterium
AAACTATTTTTGACGCCAAAACCGGAGCGCTTCTTGGCGCGCATATGATCGGTGCCGAAGTAACCGAGATGATTCAGGGCTTTGCGATTGGCAAGACACTGGAAACGACCGAGGCAGAATTGATGCATACTGTCTTCCCGCATCCGACCCTTTCGGAAATGATGCATGAGTCGGTGTTATCAGCCTATGGCAAAGCCATTCATTTTTAGGGTGCAATGAGTCATAAGCGAAAAATTTCCGGCGTGATTGCCGCGATCATCATCGCCCTGCTGACATGGGGCTATGATCATTTTATATCAGTCCAAAATCAGAATATACCCCTTGAGCAGACGACATCCGCGCTACCGGATCTATCGCGGGTGTGGACACGCGGACGGAGCGGGGATGCCGCGAGCAATGCCGCACAACATTTTCAAAAACATGGCAAAGAATTCGGATTTCGAACGGAGCAGGAATATGTGGCGGCCGCTGTTGCTTTCACTTCCAGCCCCTCGAAAGATATCATGCAGAATAAACAACATGACGGAGATACGGCTTTTTATAACCCAAAAACCGCTGAATATGCTGTTAAGACCAGGCGGGGCCTGATTAGGACTTATTTTAAACTTGATCCCAAAATTCACGGTTTCCAAAGCAATACCGACTATTTCAATGCTCAGGCCCGCCCACCTGCCAATGATAACCGCCGAAAATAACTGCCTTTATTTGACAAAATCTGTATTTTTATTCATAACTCATATAATCATAAAAATAACAGGGAGCCATAATGGGCGAATATCATATGAATCCGGACTCTATATTGGGTCAAATACCGCATTTGCGTTCCATGCAAAAATTTTTGGCTGCAAGAGATATAGAGGCTGCCGGCCAAGCCGGATTCAGTAGCGGTGCTGATTTTCCTGAAACAATTGACAGGTTGAGTGAAGAACGCGTTTCTATTTATTGTGCGGCTATTGAACAACAATTGGAATTACAGGAAGCGGGCATTCAGCGTGTCCAGACATTGCGCGAATTTTTCCCTTTCTATGTGCATCATGTGTTGGGCGGTCAACAAGGGCCTGCTGCGGTTGATTTGATCCAACAGGAAACCGACATTGCGATTATGGTTTCATTCTCGCACTCTTTCAAACAACATGCAGAAAGACTGAGTGATCCTGTCAGACCGGATATAGGAAAGTGGCTTGGTAAAATTGTTGATGAGCAATTCAAATTACGTCAAGCATTTAATGCGACTGCGATGGAAGATGATACAAAAGCCAAGCAATCTGCGGCGATAGCTCCCCAGTCCGCCGCTTTGGAAATCATTAGATTAAAAGATGAATTCGAATATGTGACATTGAATGTTGCGAATGCAAATATGCAATTATCGCAGACGAATCTGCGCCTGTTCCAGAATATTGGTTCAGGCCTCTATGCCTGGATCAAAAGCCTTAAGGAGGCTAGCGGTGATTCTGCATTTTGTGAAGCATTTTATCCGCAAGATGATTGGCGTTACGAAGGGGCTTTACTGGAATTATCTCTGGACAGAATCGAAGCCTATGCCAAACGTGCGAAATCTTTATATGAGCTGGCAGATCGGGTTGCAGAGAGTTGTCGTGAAGATGAACGTCCTGCGCAGGCCTTGTCACTTTAAAAAAACGATCCTTTACTTGATGACGGATAATACCTATATTTATCTCTGTTCTTCTGGGGAGGAGATATGTCAGCCAGTCCGATCAGAGATAGCATGTTGTTAAAATCATTCGAAACAGCCGCCGATTTTGTACCTGATAGCAGGAAGGCAATGGCGATTCCTGTGCCTGTGAATGGCGATGCAGATGCATCGTCAGGTAAAACTATTTTCCGTAGCGTTAATAAGTAATAAGCTTTTCTTGATTTTTCCTGTTTTTTCAACAGATTAACGCTCTTCCGCTTGACTCTTGTGCCCAGTCGTTTGAATATCGAAACATAATGTTTATCAATCAAATATTTCAAGGGGAGAATGCATTATGACCCGTTCCGAGTTAATCCAGAACTTGTCCGAGCGCAACCCGCATTTATATCTGCGCGATATCGAAAAAGTCGTCGATGCTTTCTTTGGCGGTATCAGCGAAGCTTTGGTCAAAGGGGATCGGGTGGAACTGCGCGGTTTCGGCACATTCTCTGTGAAAGAACGTGAAGCCCGCGTGGGCCGCAATCCGCGCACCGGACAATCGGTCAAGGTCAGTGCGAAGCGTTTGCCCTTTTTCAAATCGGGTAAAGAATTGCGGGATCGTCTGAATACGGACGAATAGTTTAATCATATATGGAGGGAACGATGTCTGCACTGGGTAAAGCTCTGGTGACCATTTTGTTCGTCATCATTATTTTCTGGATTGCTGTTTTTAACCGCGAATCGGTTGATTTTTCTGCATATCCGTTTATTGAAACTGCACAGGTGCCTTTGGCCTTGATTATAATGAGTGCCGTTTTTACCGGATTTATCTGGGGGGCGGTGATTATGTGGCTGAATGGCGGCACCACGCGCAGCGAGGCGCGCCGATTAAGACGCGAGGTTAAATCCCTCGAACAGGAAAATCATAAAAAGGATGTAGTCATATGACCAGAATTTATTG
>DMIT01000010.1 GCA_003452275.1 Rhodospirillaceae bacterium
GTCACATGGTTTGCGCCACTCCTCTGCTTTACAACGGAAGAAGCCTGGAGTTATCGTCCGGCCCCGTTGATGCCCGATGTCGGGAGCGTTCATCTCACGACATTCCCGGCCATTCCGTCCGCGTGGAAAAATGATGCGCTGGCCGCCAAATGGGATAAAATCCGTGATGTGCGCCGCGTCGTCCTTGGCGCGCTGGAGCCGAAGCGGGCAGACAAGACCATCGGTTCGTCTCTTGAGGCCCACCCGCAGATTTTCATCAGCGCGGAAGTCGCGGAAAGCCTGAAAGATGTGGATATGGCAGAAGTCGCGATTACCTCGCAAGTGACATTGACCATCGGCGATGCTCCGGCAGGGGCCTTCGCACTGGGCGATGTCGCAGGGGTTGGCGTGGTGTTCGAACTGGCAAAAGGCAATAAATGCGAACGTTGCTGGAAAATCCTGCCCGATGTCGGCAGTGATGCCGACTATCCGACACTCTCGAAACGCGATGCAGATGCGGTCAGATATTACTTGGCTGTGCAGAAAGCGGCTTAGTAAATCTGGATGGAAAACCTTTTACCACAAAGAATTCTTTGTGCTCTTTGTGTCTTTGTGGTTGCTGGATATAGTATATTGTGTCAGGAAAAAATATGAAGCGGTCTGTTTTTTTATATATGTTGATTGTGATGCTGGTCTTTGCCGACCAGTTGAGCAAATGGTGGATCATGGAGGTTTTTTATAAACCGCGCGTGTTCGAAGCAGAGGGGGCCAGTCTGCCGTTTTTTGACTGGTTCACGACCTTTGGGCAACAGCAATTTCCACCGGCATCGATTGAGGTTACCTCCTTTTTCAATCTGGTCATGGTGTGGAACAAAGGGGTCAGTTTCGGGATGTTTGCCTCTGCGCATGAAATCATGCCTTATATTCTAAGCGCGGTTGCGGTTATCATGTCGATCCTGCTGGCAGCATGGATGCGCAAAGCCACGCATTTGTCCACCCTGATCCCGCTGGCGATGATTATCGCGGGGGCCATGGGCAATGTATGGGACAGGTTGCGTTTCGGTGCAGTGGCCGACTTCCTCGATTTCCATTATCAGGATATGCATTATCCGGCGTTTAATGTCGCCGATTGCTGTATCGTCATCGGTGTATTGTTATTGGCCTTTGACGGGGTTATATTGGAACGGTGCCGCGACAAAAAGAAATTACCAAAGGAAATTGCAAATGAATCACCTGCTTAAAATGTCGGTTTGTGGAATTTTTTTACTGACTGCCGGATGTGATACCGTCAAAAGCGAACTGGGACTTGATCGGCATATGCCGGATGAATTTTCGGTGATGCAACGCGCGCCGCTGGAAATTCCGGCTGACCTCACGACATTGCCACCACCGCAGCCCGGCGCCGACCGTCCACAGGACGTCACCGCCAAGGAACAAGCCAAAGAAGTCATTCTGGGCGAAGTGGTCAAATCGAAAGCGGGCAGTGTTGCCAAAGGGGATGATGTGAAACCGTCGGCGGCTGAAAATGCCCTCGTCAACAGAATCGGCGCAAGCAATGCCGATGCACGTATTCGCGAAAAAATCGCAGCAGACGCCAATCAATCACAGAAAGATAATCGTCCGGTCGTCAAACGTATTCTTGGTATCGGCAGCGATACCGCCGGATCAAACGTGGTCGATGCCGAAGCCGAGGCCAAGCGGATTCAGGCGGCGAAAAAAGCCGGTAAACCGATTACCGATGGTGCGACCCCGTCTGTCAACGATTAATCCATACCGAAGGTCAAGAAATGAAAAAAAGTCACCCTGCCGGTTTTTTATCTGTGCTGCGTCCACGATCATTTCTGTCTATGGCCATGACCGGTTGTTTGCTGCTGGTGGCGTCGCCTGTTTCCGCCAAGGTCTATAACGCCGAAAGCATGACCTTGCCCAACGGGATGCAGGTCGTGGTCATTCCCAATCACCGCGCCCCTGTCGTATCGCATATGGTCTGGTATAAGGTCGGGGCAGCGGATGAACCGCAAGGGGACGGCGTTTCAGGGGCTGCGCATTTTCTGGAACATCTGATGTTCAAAGGATCACGGGCCATTGCCTCCGGCGATTTTTCAAAAATCATCCGCAGTTGGGGCGGCGAGGATAATGCCTTTACCAGTTGGGATTATACCGCTTATTTTCAATCTGTTGCCAAAGACAAATTGCCGAATGTGATGGCCCTCGAAGCCGACCGGATGATAAATCTGGCATTGCCGCCGCAGGAGATCGAATTCGAACGGCAGGTGATTATCGAAGAACGGCGGATGCGCACCGACAATGATCCGCAGGCTTTGTTTTCCGAACAAATGCGCGCCATGTTATTTGCCTCTACCAATTATGCGGTGCCGATCATCGGCTGGCACGACGAAATGCCGAAGCTGAACCGCGACCATGTCCTTCATTATTATAAAACATGGTATACGCCGAAAAATGCCATTCTGGTTATATCGGGCGACGTTACTTTGCGCGATGTGCAGCCATTGGCGGAAAAATATTACGGCATCATTCCGAGCCATGACGTGCCGCCCCATGTGCGCCCCGTTACCCCTGATTTTCCATCCCCTGTGACCTTGCGGTTTGAATCGGACAAATTGCGCCAGCCGGTCTTCCTCAAGGCATGGCGCGCGCCGAGTTATATCATGAATCGGAAAGAAGCTCTGGCGCTGGACATACTGATGGAGACATTGAGCGGCGGGTCATCGACCGAACTTTACCAGTCATTGGTGGTCAGAGAAAAAACCGCAACCGATATATCCCTGTCTTTCGAAGGTGAAGCCCGCGGCGAGGGAAGCATCTGGTTATCCGCTGTCCCCGCGCCGCATGTCACGCTTGAAAAACTCCAACAGGCGATTGATCGTAAACTGGGACAACTTGTGGCATCGGGATTGAGTGCCGAGGCGTTCCGAAAAGCAAAGATCCGCATGATCGATTCCGAAAATTATGCACGCGATAGTGTGATGGGGCCGGCCATGGTCGTCGGGCAATCTCTGGCCTATGGCCTGACTCTGGACGATATCGAAACCCGTCCCGAACAGATTGATGCCGTGACTCTGGAAGAGGCCAATGCCGTCCTCAAGAAATATCTGAACCCTGCTGTACCGGAACATTTGCCGGTGGTCGGGTTTCTGGTTCCGGCGGATGCCCAAAAACAGGAGGCGAAATAATCATGAAAATTGCTGTGGCCGTTTTAGTGATGATCCTTGCAACCCCTGCGCACGCCGCCATTCTGGATATCCAGCAAGTGACATCCCCCCAAGGCATTCAGGCATGGCTGGTCGAAGATCATACCGTCCCTGTGATATCGGTTCGCTTTATGTTCAAACAGGCCGGCGCGGTTAATGATCCGTTGGATAAACAAGGCCTGTCCCAAATTTTATCCAATACGCTGGATGAAGGGGCCGGTGATCTGGACAGCAAGGCGTTTCAGGAAAGGTTGAACGATCATTCGATCTCGCTGGGCTTTCAATCCTCGCGCGATGATTTCGGTGGGGTGGTCAAGACATTGTCGAAATATCAGGGCGAGGCCTTTGATCTGCTGAAACTGGCCTTGACCAGCCCACGATTCGATAAAGACCCGATCCGCCGCATGATCGACAGCAATCTGGTACGGATTCGCAGCAACATGACCGATCCGGAATGGATGAATGCGCGTCTGACCAATGAAATTCTGTATGCCGGTCATCCTTATGCGATGAATACGGGCGGGACATTGACCAGCCTGCCGCGCATAACCGCCGCGGATCTGCGCGCCAAATTCAATACCCAGTTCGCGCGGGATAATCTGATTGTGGCGGTGGCCGGAGATATGAGTGCCGCCGAAGTTTCTGTCATGCTCGATAAGGTTTTCGGCCAGTTGCCGAAAACAGCGACGGTTCAAAAGGTCAATGATGTCGTCTTTGGCGATCAGCCTTCGGTATCTCTCTATCAACAAAATATTCCGCAGACCATTATCAACATGGTTATTCCCGGTATCAAACATACCGACCCCGATTATCATGCCGCTGAAGTCATGGATTTTATACTGGGCAGTTCGGGGTTCGGGTCACGGTTGACCGAGGAAGTCAGGGAAAAGCGCGGTCTGACTTATGGTATCTATAGCGGCCTGTCTGAAATGGATCATTCCGCCATCCTGTCGGTCGGGACAGCCACGCGCAATGAAATGGCCGGCGAAGTCATAGGCATCACCAAAAATGTCATGGCAGGAATGACCTCGGCCAAGATTACGGATAAGGAACTGAAAGATGCAAAATCCTATCTGGTAGGGTCGGTGCCCTTGCAATTGACCTCTACCGACCGCATTTCCGGCATGTTGATCGGCTTGCTCCGCGATGATTTGCCTGTCGATTATATGGAACAACGCGCCGCCGCCATTCAAAAATTGACATCCGATGATGTGTTAAGGGTATCGCGCANNACTTATTCCATCGTTACCTCATGTAGAATAGCGACCCCAAAATTATTATGCCTGATGCACCTAAAAATACATCTTTACAGCCGCTTCTTCAGATTGATCTGGATGCCATCATCAAAAAACATTTGATGTTTGTGAAGGCAAAAAATGGTGGTGCCCGCGCGATCGTTAAATTTAAATCAATGATTGGTCTAACATTTCACGGGGCCGATTTATCGGGTGCCGATTTCACAGGTTGCGATATGCGTCATTGCAATCTGGGTGGGGCTAATTTTTTGAATGCCGTCTTTTACGGATGTGATTTAAAAGGGGCCAATCTTGCCAAAGGAAATTTTTCCCGCGCCGATTTCCGCGGGGCTGACTTAACTGGTGCAGATCTAACCGATGCGGATTTGACCAAAGCTGATATGCGCATGGGTGCCAAAATCATTTCCCAAAATATTGTGACCCATGAAAAAGTAGAAAGTCTGGACGGCACCACGATTTTTAAAGGGGCTGATCTTGAAAACGTCAATATGAGCGATGCCCGCGCAGCGCAGGTGGATTTGTCGCAAACCAATTTGACCAACGCCCGTATGGCCAATATCGATTTGTCACAGGCAAACCTTGAGAATGCCAATATGACGCATGTCGATTTAACCGCTGCCAATCTTGAGAGTTCCCGAATGGCCGGCGTTGTTCTGACCGGTGCCACCCTGACCGATACCAAAATGGAAGGGGCGTCCATGGAGTATGTGCTGACGGATAAGGCGCAGGGAAAAGTTTTTGATTATTCCGAGGAGGAAGACAGCCCGTTGGTACAAACATTGAAATCCCATTCTTTATGGATTCAGTTCGAAGGCAAGGGAGGAGGAAAACGTGCCGATTTATCCGGTTATGATATGCGCAATATTACCGACCTTGCTCGTTATGTCCTGACTGCGGTTAAGGCAGAAGATGCCATTTTTCAGGGTATGGCGTTATTATCGGCGCAAATGCAAAGCGGTGATTTCAATCGTAGCGATTTCCGCGATGTCAAATTTATCGAAGCTGATTTACGCGCATCGAATTTTGTCGGCGCGAAAATGTCGCGGGCCAATTTATCAAATGCCAATTTGTCTCCCCTCTATTTTCAGGGGGATAAGAGTATCGTCACCGATTTGACGGATGTTGATTTAAGTTTTAGCGATTTGTCGGGGTGCAATCTGCAAAACGCCATTCTGGTGCGTGCCAATTTACAGGGGGCGAATTTGTCCAATGCCGACCTTCGTGGCTGTGATTTGACCGATGCGAATCTGGAAAATACAAATATGAACAAAACTAAAAAATCCGACTAAACTTTTTTTTTATTTATGTTACTGTCCACTCGACGACTGAAAACTATCTCAACTCTTTCATTCAAACCTTTGGAGACTCTAAATGAATAAATTAGCCCTTATCGCTGCGTTCGCATTCCTTGCTGTTCCATTTGCTGCACAAGCAAATGACCATGCTGCCCCTGCAACTCCTGCTGTTGAAGCAACAAAAGCTGCTCCAGTTGAAGCAAAAGAAGTGACTCTGAAAGATGGCACTAAAGTTGTTATCGAAGGAGAAACTGTTTCTGTTGTTGGTGCCGATGGCGCGAAAACAGCTGCTCCGGACGGAGAGCATGAACTGGCTGACGGTACAAAAGTAACCGTTAAAGAAGGCAAACTGGTTGCTCCAACTGCTCCAGTTGTTCCTGCTGCTCCAGCAAAACACTAATTCCGAACTGAATATCCGTAAACCCGCTCTTTTCCTAAGGGCGGGTTTATTTTTTGCTTTCTGTCCGCGTTCCTGTTACAAAGCCGCATCATGATTATATCCGCTCGTATGCTTGCCGTTCTCGACCTGTTGGAACGTACCCAAAAATCCCCCATTCCGATGGACTTGACCATCGGTGATTACATGCGTAACCGCCGCTATATCGGATCGAAAGATCGCACCGATATTGTGGAACGCATCTATGACATGGTGCGTCACCATGCCCGTATCCATTGGGCGTTGGAGCAAGCAGGTGCGGCGACACCAACTGCGCGATTAAAGTTGCTGGCTTATTTAATCATGGTCGAAGGCAAAGAAGACCCGACCGTTTATTTCGATGGTACAAAATATGCGCCGTCTGAAGTGACACAGGAAGAAATTGATATTCTTCACCGTCTGCCGGAAAATTTTGATACGGCACCTGAAGATATTAAAGTGGAATGCCCACCAAATTATGCGGCATCCCTCCATAAATATTTCGGCAAAGATTTTGCGGTTGAGATGGAGGCGCTCTGTCATGGAGCAACCCTTGATTTGAGAATCAATAAAGTTGCTGGCGACCGCGAGAAGATGAAAGAGTCTTTGGAAAAAGATAAAGTCGCAACAGAGATTACGCCTTATTCCCCGTGGGGGTTGCGCGCCAAAGGCAAGGCATTCCTTGGTGAGACAAAAGCCTTTCGTTCCGGACATATCGAGATTCAGGATGAGGGGTCACAATTGATTGCCTTGGCCTGTGATGTGAAACCGGGGATGCAGGTTCTGGATTATTGCGCAGGCGGTGGTGGGAAAACATTGGCACTGGCATCCGCCATGATGGTCAAAGGGCGTATCGTTGCGATGGATTTAGAAGAAGCGCGTCTGGCAAAAGCCAAAACACGTTTCAAACGCGCGAAGGTCAGTGACATTATCGAGACACGTCCATTGTCGGACGAGAAAAGCCGCAAATGGTTGCGTCGCCAGAAACAAAGTTTTGATGTGGCGTTGGTCGATGTGCCATGTTCAGGCACAGGGACATGGAGACGCAATCCGGATACAAGATGGAGAAACTACGGGCCATCTGTTGACGAGATTATTCCGGTGCAAGCCGATATTCTGGAACGCGTTGCTGGTGTTGTAAAACCGGGTGGACGTTTGGTCTATGCAACCTGTTCCATTTTGCCGGAAGAAAACGAAGACCAGATTGAAAAGTTTTTGGCCAATCATCCGGAATATGAATTGGTGGATTTGCAAGATGTCTGGCCGGAAGGATGCAAAGCCCCGTGTGAAGGCAAATATATGCGTTTGACGCCTAAACGCCACCATACAGACGGGTTTTTTGCGGCTGTTTTGATCCGGAAGGACATGGAAGGCGATGATGAGCCTGAGGATGCGGCGGCGTAGAATCTTGGTTTGATGCTTTTGCCACCAAGGCACCAAGTTTTTTATGCGCCCTTGCGAGCGAAGCAATCCAGAATGGTCGTTTTAACCACGAAATTCTTCCCTTCCCGTCATTCCGGCGAAAGCCGGAATCTTTCCTTTTTACCGCGAAGTAAGAGAAGTTTAAGAAAAGTGACGCGAAGTTTTTTAAATATAATTGTGAATTTAGAAAAAAAATTGGTCTTTTCATCATAGAGTTCATAGAGATCGCAGAGAAAAATCACAGAGAAGAAAAGCTTCGTGATCTTGGTGTCCTTCGTGGTTAAAACGGTCATTCTGGATTGCTTCGCTTCGCTCGCAATGACGATCAAAAATTCTTTGAGCCTTTGTGGTTGTGATATTCTATGGTTGCGCCAACCTCAACCTGGCCGGAACCCTGCCCTAT
>DMIT01000223.1 GCA_003452275.1 Rhodospirillaceae bacterium
ACACCGGAAGAACTGGCCGAACGTCTCCATATGCCTCTCGACAAAGTGCGCAAAGTTTTGAAAATCGCGAAGGAACCGGTTTCCCTCGAAACCCCGATTGGTGATGAGGAAGATTCATCTCTCGGTGATTTCATCGAAGATAAAAACGCCATTTTGCCGGTTGAAAGTGCCATTCAATCCAACCTCCGCGAAACCACGACCCGCGTTCTGGCAACCTTGACACCGCGTGAAGAGCGTGTGTTACGGATGCGTTTCGGTATCGGCATGAATACCGATCATACGTTGGAGGAAGTCGGGCAACAGTTCAACGTGACCCGCGAACGTATTCGCCAGATCGAGGCAAAAGCCCTCCGCAAACTGAAGCATCCAAGCCGTTCCCGCAAGTTGCGGAGCTTCCTGGATACCTAAGTTTCAAGCTATATTTTTTAGAAGGGCTGACCATGGTTAGCCCTTTTTTATTTAATTCTTGCTTTCGAAGCGTCGATCAGCTTACGATAGGCAAGTAATTCATCAAAAAAGGTATTTTTAAAATGATAAAACTCTGGTGGCGTTGGCAATAATAACTTTCACATTTAAGATGTGCCCGCGATCTATGGGCCAATAAACGCCGATATCCAAAACCAGAGATTTAAAAATGACCAGTAATTTCCAAAATTTTATCAATTTCGACGCGCCGTTTGCCATTCTTGAAAAAGCCGGGCGCGTGACCTTTTATCAAGGCGACATCCATGCTCTCGAATGCCTTGAGGATATTCACAAATTATCGGTAAAAGAGAAGCGGGATATTGTCTTTGCGCTTCCCTACCGCGCTATTCGTGAACGTGGCTTCGATGCCATTGGCGATGAACCGATTCTTGCCATGTCGGTTAAAAATGCAATGAGTCTGGATAAGGCGGATGTGATTGCCCAGATCAAAGATGTGCCGATTATCCTGAAGGGGGACATGGTTCCGTCGATATCGGATGAAGATTATGCGCAGCTTGTGACAGATTTTCAGATTCATGAAATCGGTGGCGGCAATACCTCGCAAACAACCATATCCCGAAAATTCTCGGGGCAGGTGACAGGATTAAATATTGATGTTCTGCTCTCGATTTACCGCAAGCTTCTGCTGTCTCGCGGGCAATATATGACCGTTCTATTCGGGAATGTGAACGAATCTGATCCGCTCAAAAGCCAGTATTTGATCGGTGCAACGCCTGAACGCCATATCGAAGTAACAGGCAACGAAACGATTATGATTCCGATTGCGGGCACGCTTCGCAAGGAAGATCGCGCGACCTTCGAAGTGCGTCTGGAAAAATTTCTGCAAGACCCCAAAGAAATAAATGAACTGTTTCAAGTCGTGGACGAAGAAATGAAAATCATGGGTGTCGTCGCCCCTGAAGGTGGCGATATCTATGGCCCGTTCCTGCGCGAAATCGGGGCGGTGGTGCATACCGAATATGAATTGGTCGGCAAGCGTTGTATGAATTCGATTGAAGCCTTGCGCCGCTCGATGCATGCCCCGACGGTGGTCGGTTCGCCGATGCAAAGTGCTGCGCGAATTATTGCCAAGTATGAAAAGACATCGCGTCGTTATTATGGCGCTGAAATCGGTGTCTATTCTACACCGCGTCGTTCGGATATTTACGGTGATGTTGATACTGCTATTTTAATTCGTACTGCTGAAATGTTCGGGGACGGTCAATTCCATGTGCAGGCGGGCGGGGGGCTTGTCCGCGATTCAGTACCGGAAGAAGAAGCCAAGGAATCCCGCGCCAAAGCCATGGGCCTGATGGGCGTCATGACAGGCTCAACCATCACCAGTGATGAATATCTGACCCATGATTTGCGCCAGAAATTTGCATCGTTATTGGCTGAACGCAATCAAAGGCTTTCGGCTTTCTGGATGCAACGGCAAAATCCTTATGTTGCGTCACATCATCATTTGAACGGGTTTAAGGTCACGATTGTCAATAACGAAGATGATTTTGCCTATATGATCGGTCATATGATTAAAGTATCGGGGGCGGATGTCACCGTCATTGATACGTTTGACTATAATGTAGAGGGGGATGGTGCGGATATTACCGTTCTTGGTCCCGGCCCGGGTGATCCGACCGATATGATGCATCCACGCATGAAAAAATTGCAGGATATTATTACGACTCTGAAGAAAAAAGACCGGCCAATGCTCGGTGTTTGTCTGGGGCATCAGGCCATTGCATTCCATGAGGGGCTAAGCGTCACCCGTCAAGATGAATCGACCCAAGGTCTGCAACGGCAAGTACGTGTTTTTGGACAGATGCGCCGCCTCGGGTTTTATAACTCTTTCTCTCCCGTATTCACAGATGAGGCAAGGGCGCGCGTTGATCTGCGTCTCGATCTTGATGAAAACGGCCGCATCATTGCCATGCAGGGTGACAGATTTATAGGCTTCCAGTTTCATCCGGAATCCGTCATGTCCGAAGACGGCAACGATGTCATGTATCGCGCATTGATGATATTGAAACAACTATCCAGATAAGAAGTAGTGGCACCATTCTTTAGCTTATTGTGGTGGGGATA
>DMIT01000036.1 GCA_003452275.1 Rhodospirillaceae bacterium
CGCCAGATAGTTTCGTTGCCGATCTGGATCATCGTCGCATAAATGCCATAGGACGGATGGATCGTCTCGCCCAATTGCACATTGGCGGTCGGAAAGCCGATCTCGCGCCCGCGCTTGTTGCCGTGTTCCACTGTTCCTTCGATAAACCAGTCCCACCCTAATAATTCATTGGCTTCTGCCATATGCCCGCCTTGAATAGCACTGCGCACGCGGCTGGCCGATATGACGCTATGATGCCCGTCATCCTGTAAATCAAGGGTGGTGGTGGGGATTCCGGCGGCCCTTAATGTCGCGGCATTGCCGGAACGGTGCTGTCCGAAATGGAAATCCACTCCGATAAAGATATGCGCAGGCGCTAATTGATCTTGCAGAATGGTCTGGATGAAATCACCGGCACTTAACGCCGCCAATTCCCAATTGAATGGACAAATATAGACATGATCGACGCCGCTGGCCTCTAACCGTTCCAACTTAACGGGCAAGGGGGTCACGCGGAATGGCGGATCATCGGGGCGAAAGACACGGCGCGGATGCGGCTCGAATGTCAGAACAGCGCATTGCAGATTCTTTGATTTGGCAAAGATTCGGGCTTTGTCGATCAACATCTGGTGTCCCCGATGGACAGCATCGAAATTGCCGATGACAACCACGGCGTTTTTCGCATGGTCGGGAACGGGGGATGATAGGTCAAATACGGATATCATCTGGATTTCAGTCGATCCAGAATCAGGCGATAACCCTGATAATGTTCTTGTTTTAAAAAACGGGCGACACGCGCAACGGTGGTGGTACTGGCACTGGTGGCGGCGGCAATTTCACGATATCCATCTTCGCCCTTATCCAGTAATTTTGCAATCGCCCATCTCTCGGTAAAGGCTTTTACTTCGCCGGGGGTGCAAAGGTCGGCCATAAACCGTTTAATCTCATCGGGGGTCTCTAACATCCCGATGGCCTCATATAATGCGGTTTCGTCCTTGCTGGGTTCTTGGCTCATGCCTATGGTGTAGCATAAAAGACGAAGTTTCAAAAGCGTATCATTTTGACATATCCGAAGAAAAGGGAAGAGGATAACGGGAGATTAAAAATTCACTTTATCCGTCAATCCCGCTTGCATCTGTGTGACATAGTCTTCCTGCGGAATTTCGTACAGACCGAATTGATCCAGATGGGGGTTGCGGAACTGACTGTCCAGTAATTTGAATCCTTGTCTGTCCAGATGTTGCACCAGATGGACAAGGGCGATCTTGCTGGCATCATTTTCAAGCGAGAACATGCTCTCCCCGCAAAAAGTTGACCCGATGGTCAGGCCATACAGTCCGCCGACCAGCTTTCCGTCGCGCCATGTCTCGACACTATGGGCTATTCCCATGTCATGAAGCTGGATAAAAAGATGGATGATATGGTCGTTAATCCATGTTTCTGGTCGTGCGTTGGCACAATGATGAATAACGTCAGAAAAAGCCGTGTCGATGCGCATGTCATAGGCGACATGCTGCATCTTGCGTTTCAAACGTTTGGGAATATGCAGGTTCTTGATGGGGAGTAAGGCGCGTGTATGGGGCGCATAAAATTCGAAACTTGCATCCTCCCGATGTTCGGCCATCGGGAAGAAGCCTTGGGTATAAACGGTCAATAGTTCAAATGGAGTCATGCTGTCTCCATCCGGCCCTATTTTTTATCGGCAGCAGCAGCTTTCGCAGCCAGTTTCTTTTCCAGCCAGTGAATATTATAATCACCCGAGATAAATTCCGGTTGCTCCAAAATCCACAAATGCAGCGGCAATGTGGTTTTGACACCGTCGACAACGGTTTCACGGATCGCCCGTTTCATACGGGCCATACATTCCTCGCGGTCTTTGCCGTGAACGATCAGCTTGCCGACCATCGAGTCATAGTAAGGGGGGATTTTATATCCGCCATAAACCGCACTGTCGAAACGTACACCCATCCCGCCAGCGGCATGGAACATTTTAATTTCACCCGGGGACGGGATGAATGTGTCAGGGTCTTCGGCATTGATCCGCACTTCCATCGCGTGACCACGGAAACGAATATTGTCGCCTTGGTAACGGAGCGGTTCGCCCGCCGCAACGCGGATTTGTTCAGCGATCAAATCAATACCGGTCAACATTTCGGTGACCGGATGTTCCACCTGAATACGCGTGTTCATCTCCATAAAGAAGAACTGGCCTTTTTCCCACAGGAATTCGATGGTTCCGGCACCCACATAGCCCATATTACGCACCATGTCGGCGGCAAGGGTTCCTATTTTCTGGCGTGCAGCATCGTCAAGCGCAGGGGACGGAGCCTCCTCGATCACCTTCTGGTGACGGCGCTGGGATGAACAATCGCGCTCGCCCAGATGAATGGCATTGCCGTGTTTGTCACCGAAAATCTGCACCTCGATATGGCGCGGGGTGGACAGGTATTTCTCCATATAGACGGTATCGTCGCCGAAATTGGCTTTGGCCTCGGAACGGGCCATACGATATTGTTCGATAAATTCTTCGGACTTGGTCACAACTTTCATCCCGCGACCACCGCCACCGGATGCAGCTTTCAAAAGAACTGGGAAACCCATTTCTTCTGCCATCTTTTTGCCCGATACTTCGTCTTCGACGGCTCCGGGGGAGCCCGGAATAACCGGAAGCCCAAGACGTTGTGCCGTTTGTTTCGCGGAAACTTTGTCACCCATCAGATCAATATGTTCTGCTTTCGGGCCGATGAAGGTAAAACCATGTTCTTCGACCATGCGCGCGAATTGTGCATTTTCCGACAGGAAACCATATCCCGGGTGAATCGCATCTGCGCCTGTTAAAGTCGCGGCACTCAGAATCGCATGAATATTCAAGTATGAATCGCGAGACTGTGGTGGCCCGATACAAACAGATTCATCCGCCAGACGCACAGCCATCGCATTCGCGTCAGCGGTGGAATGCACAGCCACCGTTTGAATACCCATCTCCTGACAGGCGCGATGAATCCGCAACGCAATTTCACCACGATTGGCAATCAAAACCTTTTTAAACATTTTAAACCCTCCGAGTTAGTACATCCGACGAAGCAATACAGATGTTTTTAAAGTAACCACAGATGAACACCGATAAACACTGATTATATTTGGTCTGATCCGTGTCTATCTGGGTTCATCTGTGGTTAAAATTCTATTCTTATTATTCAATCACAACCAGAACTTCGCCAAATTCAACTGGCTGGCCGTTATCGACCAGAATTTGGGTGATGGTGCCGCTCTTTGGTGATTTGATCGGGTTCATGACTTTCATCGCTTCGATGATGAGCAGTGTGTCACCGGCTTTGACAGTGGCGCCTTTGGAAATAAAGGCAGGCGCATTCGGTTCGGCAGCCATATAAACAGTCCCAACCATAGGGGAGGTCACGGCACCCGGATGGTTTGCACCAACCGCAACCGGCGCGGATGTATTGGCGGCTTGCGGGATGGTCGGGTCGGATGACATGATCGACTGGGCGTTGACGGCATGGTGGGTGGCTTGTGGAATGACAACGCCGCCTTTATTGACGCGAATTAATTTCTCGCCTTCGGCAACTTCGATTTCGGTCAGGCCGGTTTCATCCAAAAGGGCTGCCAGTTGTTTAATGGCTTCGGAATCAATTTTCATTACTCACTCATCTTTCTCAAGTGTCTGTAGGTCGTCATTTCAAATTTTTATTATGACAATCTTTACGTCATATTGCTCATCTTCTTAGTGAAATTTCAGGAAAATGTCAAAGCGAAACATTATGTCTATTGTTTGCGGGCACCCAAACGTCCGGCAAGGGCTTCGATTCCCATGATATATCCGCGCGCCCCATATCCCGAAAAATGGGCAAAAGCATGGGGTTCGACATAGGATATATGACGGAACGGTTCACGCTCTTTGGGGTTGGAATGATGGACTTCGACAATACTGACCTTATTTTCCAGCATCTTTAATGCGTCATACATGGCAACGGATGTGTGGGTATAGGCAGCGGCATTGATAATGATGCCTTGCGCCTTGCGCAGGGCATCCTGAATCCATGTGACCAGATCACCTTCGTGATTGGTCTGTTTGAATTCCACGGCGAACCCATAGGACTGGGCCTCTGCGCGGCACATTTTCTCGATATCCTCTATGGTTTCATGACCATATATATGTGGTTCGCGGATACCCAACATATTCAGGTTGGGGCCAAGCAGGATAAAAATAACGGGTTGGGACATCAAAAGAACTTTCTACAGCAAAGCCGGTTTGGAAAAAACGCATTATTATCTGTGAAAACCCCGAAAGGGGCAAGAGGGGGCAAGATAGGGATGAATTTTGATACTATTCGTTCCTAAATTTTTGATTTCTCGGAAAACTTGTGATATATATAAGATAAATCAAACATATATATTGAACCTATATTTTATACTCAGGGAGAGTCAGGTGCCACAAAATGGTTACTGGATAGAATGCATCCCCGTGACGGTCGGGGATAGCGATCAAAAGAGCGATCAAAAGGCCGATGATAAATGTCGTATGTATCGCGCCGTGATAGCCTCCATTCCCGAAGCAAATGTGCTTGCTCTTTCTCCGGACAGCGCGATCCAGCAATTGCGCGATAAACTGGCCAGTGTCCGCCACGAATATTGCCGCACCGGCAAAAACCTCCCCGCCCACGATAATCCGGTCAAACCACCCCGCAATCTCAAATCCACCCAAGGCTGGATTTCCAGCTATGTCAAAATGGCAGACTGCTGCAATCACCAGACTTAGGTGATTTTTATCTAATTATCGCGTCCACGGATTCCCGTCGTCTGTCACCTCTGGGGTCGCTGTCGGATGAAACCGTGTCCATCTGCCGCGCTGGGCTAATTCCTGTAACGCTGCTATGCGGTTGGCGGTGTTGGGGTGGGTGGAAAATAAATTGTCCATTCCGCGCCCTGATAACGGGTTGATAATGAACATATGGGCGGTAGCGGGGTTATTTTCGGCAGTTTCATTGCCGATATGGCTTGCGCCGCTTTCCAGTTTGGCAAGGGCTGACGCCAATGCTTGCGGGTTGCCGCAAATTTCCGCCCCCGTCCTGTCCGCGCTATATTCGCGCGTGCGCGAAATCGCCATCTGAACGATGGACGCGACAATCGGCGCGGCAATCATAATGACAATGCCCAGTAACGGATTGCGCGAATGACCGTTTTCATCCCTGCCGCCCCCCATCAACATCGCCATGTTACCGATCATGCCGATAGCCCCCGCCAATGTCGCGGTAATGGTCATGGTCAAGGTGTCGCGGTTTTTGATATGCGCCAACTCATGTGCGATCACCCCGCCCAGTTCATCGCGGTTCATCATCTCGATTAAACCGCTATTGACGGCCACGGCGGCATGATCGGGGTTACGACCGGTGGCAAAGGCATTGGGTTGCGGGTTGTCGATGACATATAATTTCGGCATCGGCAATTGCGCCCGCGCCGCCAGATCCCCGACCAACTGGTATAATTCCCCGCCGGTAACCGGCTGGGCCTTGTACATTTTCAGGACAATGCTATCCGAAAACCAATAGGAACCGATATTCATAACGGCAGCAATGGCAAAGGCAATCATCATGCCTCCCTGCCCGCCGACCAGATACCCGATCCCGGCAAACAAAGCGGTCATCGCCGCAATCAACATAAAGGTTTTGGTATAATTCATCTCACTCCTCATCAATGATCGAGGATAATATAATCCAAATCCCCAAAAATCCAAGACAGCAGACAGTGATGCCAAAATTTAAAAAACATATCCCTCCAATAGGGAATTAAATTCTTTTTAAACCACGAAGTTTTTTGTTTCTGTGTTAAGACTTTAGAAAAATTAACTACAGAGGTCGCAGAGCGCGCAGAGAAAAAGACAGCTATCGTCAATTCAAATCAGAATCATACATTTTTAACACACCGTCATTGCGGCGAAAGCCGCAATGACGGTGTGTTAAAGAAGCGTAACAGAAACACTTCGTAACTTCGTACCTTCGCGTGAAAAGTTGAGGGAAGAACTTGGTGCCTTCGTGTCTTGGTGGCAAATATTCTGGATAGGACAGTAAAGGGATATTATTTTACTGGTTATACCCTTTCGATGCCTGCGCCGTATTGATATTCCGCGAGAGGGGGGCGGGGGAATTACTGGTGATGTCCATTTTCTTTTCTTCGCTGCGTTTATAGACGTAAATCCCCAATACCGATAAGCCGATCCCCCAAATGCTGC
>DMIT01000197.1 GCA_003452275.1 Rhodospirillaceae bacterium
TCCTTCGATGTCAATCATGATGGTATTTTAAGCATGAGAGAAGTCGGTGATGTTTTATTTAATGCATTTGATAAAGACAGGAACGGCACCATTGATAACAAAGAATACGATGAAGCGAGTGTCTATACCGTCATCCCGATGGAGGCCACAAAACTAACCTTTACCGATTATAATAACGATGGTGTCGATGAACATGTCACCATGACCCGTGAAGAATTTCTGGAACGATCCAATCTGATGCGCTTTGATAAAGACATGGATGGACTTTCCCCTCGTGACTTTATGGGATCAGAAGTCAAAGCCATGGATCTCAATCATAATAACCTCATCGAAAAAGATGAATGGGAACGCGCTTATGCCGCCAAAGTCCAACCAAAGGTCAATGTTCAAAAACGATATAACTAATCGTTATTTATAAAAAGTTCCCTCACGGGGGAACTTTTTATCCTTTCTGTGGTTAGGAAGACACAGGAGGAAAAAATCATGTTCAGAATCCCCCACGCCACCACAGACAATCAACCTAAATATATTTATCTGCACAAATTGGAACATTTGTACGACAATCGGCCTATCCTGCTTGCCGAAGAAGTGTCCTTGCCATTCCGCCGCCGTCTCTTTCTTTTGAAAAGATGGCGCGATGAGCGCATTTCTTACCTCTATGAATGTTTCAGGGATTTTGACTATGACAGCGATAAAATCTTGCATAAATTATTACTGCATATCAAAAGAATGAAACGCCTTCGCCAAGAATCCCGCCTTGAAAACAAAGATATATAAAATCATTCAGGAACGAAATTCCCGTAAAAGAGTTGGTAACATCATAATGCTCTCTGGCTTAGGCACAGGTGCGGCCGCAGGCGGCTATCGTCAACAAATAACATTTCATTAACCATCAAACATAAGGAATATAAAATGAAAAACTATCAAAAAACATTAGCAGGTTTGGCCGCAGTTTGCACAGTATCCATCCCGACTATGGCTCATGCAGAAATGATGCAGCATTCCAAAATGACTCCCTCTGTGGAAATCAAAAATTATAAAGAATATGAAGAGCGTGAGCCCTGCCAGCAATACAAAGCCTTCCCTCGTGATTTATCTGCCAGATATGACAGATGTGTCGATGGAACCAGCACCACAACCGAACCAAGCAATAGTTTGTTACCGGTGATTGCAACATATGTCGTCTATTTTGATTTTGATAAATCCGCACTGTCTGCTGACCAGCAAAAAGTCATTCATAAACTGATTAATGATGTCAATACCTACCACCCGACCCAGATTACGGTGACGGGACATACCGATACGTCAGGTTCGGCAGAATATAACCAACAGCTTTCTGCAAAACGCGCTGATACAGTGTCAAAGGCTCTGTCCCGCTATAATGTGTCCAGTTTTTATCTGAACGAAGCGGCATTAGGGGAACAGGACTTGGCTGTCCCTACTCCGGACAACACCAAATTGTCATCCAACCGTCGTGTTGTGGTACAATTTAGAAAATAGAAAAACCTTATACAGGATTTTATGACGTTATCAGTCTTAAAAACGCCGCGTAACCGAGAAGGACCCGAAAATAGACGGGTCCTCTTGTCCGTCAAACTCCTTGGTTCTATAAACCAGAGTATATGAGAACCGGGTTTGACCATAGGTAATGGCAAGGCCGGCATTGGCATCCGCTACAAAATTCTTTTTATCGACGGATTCGCTATCACGAAAACTATTTCCGTCCAGAAAAATATCGCGGGCAACGGCCCGCCCGTTAATCCCTGTAAAGAGATACCAATCATAATCACGACTTGCCGGCGTATCAAAATATCCTGTTCCCGACATAGCAGGTGGAATGCGCGGCGGTGTATCCTGTACTTGCCTCTGGTTGGGGCCAAAGGTCAATGTACCGCCAAAGCCGGCAAATGTGTTAATGTTCCCCACGGCAAAGCTGACATTCGGTTCGCCCTGCAAACGAAATCCGCCGACTTGCGCCGCCAGTATGACAGGCCACCGTCTTTCCCATGATAAAATCACCCCGGGTTCGGTATGTAATTGATAATCCCATCCCATGGGTTCAGGGGAATCGGTGATATTGTCATGAATAAATTTCTGGGTTGTTTCGGCCAGCGATGGCGGCCCAACAACTCCCAACGTAATGCCGAAACTGTCCACATGTTCCTTCGACACATTGGACAAAGCCACAGATCCGTATAACCACCCTGCCCATGGCCGATCCTTGGGCTGCCTATTGGGGTTACGAATGTCTTTAGGCGTATAAATCTTTTGACCAATGGCATAGGACGTGGCCGTGGTTTCGCCGATATCAAAACCCATCCATGAATCCGCCAGCGTGTTTAAAATAGCCGGAGGCTTGCGGTCGACGTTGAAATAATTAATCTGTACACCACTGGTATAATTCTCGTCGGAACCACTGCCGATCAAATCATTCTCATATGAAACACTGATATAATTTTTATAAATATTTCTATTGATGCTTGAAATACCGTCAGCCGCGCTAGTAGCAGGAATGGGAGTTTCAGCAGCAAAAGCCCCACTATTCCCTAAGCTCAATGGCAACGTGCTGGTGAATAAACCTAAAAGAAGAGCAAATTTCTTCGGAGCCATATGTCTTTCCATTTCAAATAATGAATTCCAACGCATCGGGTTTAAAAACTATACACTTTTTGTCCCCTGCCGCCAACTCTTTACGCTATGAAATAGTTCCTCAGGCCGCCAATAAACACTGCCCTTCCCGCCAGGCTCCCATTCCGCCGGACAGATGATAGGCATGACACCCGAGAGAGCGCAGATAACCTGCATAAAATCCGGATTTCTCACCAACCGCGCAGATCAATATCACCTTCATATCAGCAGGAAACGGATTCTGTCCGTCAATCCATTTCTGGAATAATTCCAGCGGCATATTCATAGAATGCGGAATATTGACCAGAGAGAATGATTGCGCCGACCGTATATCAATCATGATACTATTGGAATTCTGTGTGATAAAATGATCCATCTCATTGGCTTCTATCCCATACATATCGCCTGATGATAAATCTGCGACATAATGGGTTAAGGCATTTTCTTTGACGGGTTCGGAAAAAATATCAGGACGGCGTTCTTTTAAATAGGAAACATACCATTCCATCCGGTCACAAACGATGAAAACAGCCGTTTTGCGTTCGGTCAGTGTTTTGTCGATATCGCTTAAATATTGAATAGCCCCTGAATAATTGGCCCCTGCCGATATGCCGCACAGAACACCGCAACGGCGATTGAGTGTCAGCATCCCGTCAATCGCATCCTGTTCCGTAACCGGGAAAAATGAATCATATTCACTCCGTTCAAATATGCCACTTTCCCACATCTGATTCAGGTTACGGATACCGGGAACAAAATGATGTCCGCTTGGAACAATCCCGATTGTTTTCAGATCAGAATGATCCCGTTTGAGCCGTCTGGATATGCCAAGGCTTGACCCCGTCGTCCCCAGAGCATTCACAAAATAATCCACACGACCCAAATCCCTTGCAATTTCTTCGCCGGTCGTGGCCTCATGATACGCAGGATTTTTAAGATTGGTGAACTGACTGGTAAAATAAATTTCACCGGGGCGTGACCGCGCGGTTCGTTCAATAAGATATTGCGGATCATAATTATCCGACGGGTCGAAACAATCGCTAGCCCCTGCAATTTCTTCGATTTCCGCACCAAGGATTTGCATGACCTGCTTTTGCTCTTCGACCTTGGATAAGGCACTGACCAAGCGGAATTTGATACCATGCATTCCTGCAATTGCCTGCAATGATTTCCCTGTATTGCCGCTGGAATTCTCATAGATGGTCATGTTTTTGGCTTTAATCTCTGCCAGATCATCTTTAATCATCGCCCATGCGGTTCGATCTTTGACCGAACCGAAGGGATTCAACATTTCCATTTTGGCATAGAGGTCAATATTTTTTAACCCTGTGACCTCCGCATCCAGTTTAAGAAGCGGCGTATTGCCGATTAAGTCGGTCATTTTATTGACAATCATTTTCTGCCTCGTCATATATGTTGATAGGCAAATATTTTTGATCTGTTGCCCATTTGAATTGGTTATTTTCTTTCCACACCGCGACTTTTTCTGCGACCGGATGCATCAATGTTTCAGACTCGGTAAAATCCATGATATAGGGAGCCGTATTGATAAAGGCGACCACATCACCTGCCTGAGGTATTTGATCGCTATATATCTTGTTATACTGAATGATGTCATATGATAGACAAAGATGCCCGACATAATAAAATCCTCGTGTTTGCAGGGGAATAGCCTGTCGTCCGGTACAACGCGGAATCAAAACAGGCTCGCATAAATTTTTGATATTTTGGGAATGATTATTCGAACGGTTCATATCCAATCCTATCAATAATTCGCCATTGGTGCTGTTTTTCGTATGGGTAACGCGCGCCAAGGTGATCCCACATTGATCGAGCATAGCCCGTCCCGGCTCAATATATAATTCCAGCAAATTATCGCGGATCAGGTCGGCATAAGTGACATTGCCGAAGACCGGTGACCGCTGGCTCAATAAATGATCCAGCATTCCACCTTTGGTATGCGGTGGGGCATGGTTCATAAATAATGGGCCACCGACAACCACCCCGTGATGATCTTTATAACCCAATCCTCCATCATTCCAGACTTGGTTTTCGATCTTTCCAATGACAGATTTTTTAATCTGCTCGATATACTCATCATATTCATTGGTATCCTTCGCATATTGAATAGGATATCCGCCGCCAATATTCATGGCTTTGGGCTGTAATCCTTTCTGGATGGCATGGAATATCAATTGCGCCGCGTTTTCAATCGCCACCAGTTTTTGCTGTTCGTTCATATCAGTGAGATGAAAGGAAAACCCTTTAAAATCGATTTCATCGCGCCGCGCGACCAGCCAATCGATCAATGCAGGAATTTCCTTGGTATGAATGCCAAATGTTCCATCTTGCGGAGTAAAATGCATTCTGGGCGATGAAAACCCTGTCAGGCGGATCATCACCCGCGCTTTGCGCAATAATCCCAGTTGGTGACGTATTTTCTGAATGGATTGTAATTCCGCAATATTATCCACATTTATCAAGATATCGAGTTGCAGACATTTCAAAATATAATCGTTATTCTTGGGGCCTGTGGCTTCAATGCGCTCCGGCGAAAATCCGGCCGCCATGACGTGGTTGAGAGATTCAGATGATGACACATCGATACCGATATCATATAGGCTTGCCTTACGGATGATTGCCTTTGATTTACAGGGTTTGCTGGTAAAATAAATACGCCCTTTCAAGGAATATTTACGGTATACGTCCTGAAAACTTTTCAAATTTTCTGCGATATGATCGGGAAAAATGATATTCAAAGGCGACCCGAATCCCTGCACCAATTGATGCACCAATTCAGGTGTGTCCAGAAAATCCTGTACAGTGTCATGGATCAATGGTCGCAAACGGACGATATCCGTTGCCTGTGCCTGCCGCAAATTCGCAACGACCGCCATCTTAAATCGCCTTTTTCAATGGGGACAGGTCACCATATTGGCCGGCCACATGACCACCATAACCACTGATAACCCAATCTTGCAGACAAAGTTTATGGTGCAATTCCCGCAACATCTCATATCGTTTCGCAGCATTCGGTGACGGCGATAATGCGCTATCGTAAACATCCGCAAAAAGCCCGCAAAGCCCGTCAGTCAACATCCCTTCCTCTACCGCGCCGCCTTTCTGGCGGAATTTGCGCAATTGTGACATAGATGGCACGAACCCTAATGGCTCTTTACCGGTTGCCTGACGGATGAAATTCAAATCTTCGTCGTCTTCGATTTTATTGGCAATCAGGTGGACAAGCTGCCCCATTCCCGCTTCTTTTGCCAACCCGTCATACAGTTTGCAAACCTCGACAGATTCAGGGGTCGGCTCGACAATCAGAATAATGGCATCGAATTGCAAATGCAGGGAATAAGAAAAAGCATCCGTACCCGCGACCATATCGGCAACCAGCCATTCATCCTTTTTGAATATTGTATGGGTCAGCAAATTTTCTGCCACGAAAAGATTGGTATGATAACAAGCTTGCCCGATCTCTTCGGCAACATAAGTCCCGACAGTCAACAGGGAAAGCGGAGGATTTTCTTTGACCATGACCGCATACGGCGCAAGATGCGGGTCGTCAACCGAAAGAATAATCCCTGATCCATCGGCGGCGGGTGTCGTCGGTAGAAAAGCGTTTTTATCACGCACCCGTTGATTATTCCCCTTGAGGAACTGGCGCAAAGCAGCGGCATTCTGCGGTGCGGATAAATGTTTATCTGCCGGCATCCCGACCCCCAATAGCCCCGCCAGATTCATGTTCAAATCCGCATCCAGTGCCAGCACACCGGTCTCGCGCCTGTCATTCAAATAACGGATAAATAACGAACTGATCGTACTTTTTCCTGATCCGCCCTTGCCCACAAATGCAATTTTCATCTTTTTGTCTCCTTAAATATGATTTTCGAGATAAATTAGTTGGTCCGGTATCATGACATTCAAGAGTGGTGCAAACCCCTGCTCTTCCAGAAAGAATTTTCTTTCGTCAATCGTCATCGGAATGAGTTTCTGGAACAATTCGTTCATTTTTGGGTCTTGGCACACCATAGAAGTCAAAACGCTGCAAGCGGGACAGGATACGGCATGATACTGGTCTTTCATGGCCTGATGACGATGATTGCTGAAGATATTTTGGGTGGCATGATATTGCCGCCAGTTGTGATGGATCTTTCCCAGTTCGCGGGCATATTCATCAACGGATAGACTGTGATCCAGTGCCAACCCCATATAGGCAGCGGCAAATTCCGGACGATGATCGATCATTCCCGATAATACCTGCCATAAAACATTCGAACGACTTTCACGCAGCAAAAGCCCCCATGGCACATCATCTCCAACCTCATAATAACCTTCCGGCAATCTTCCTGTTGCCTGCATCACCAGTTCTTCATAAGGGCCGTAAAGGTCTTGGCGGCGTTCGGGGTCATCTTTCCGTTCGGTGGATTTCAAAGCCATCAGATGGAGCAAGATTTTGTCTCCCTGTTCTATCATTTTTAGTTTTTCAACTTCTATTCCCATTTTTGTATGCCCTGAAACAGCCAGAAATTTCTTAGGAAGGGGGACGTCAACCATAACATTTACCTCGAATTTTTTGATTTTCAAGAAATGTTATAATGTAACACATTGCTTAATGCAACTCTTGTTTAGCAGTCCTCGGAATGGGGGCATTCTTTGTGGATTGCTCCTCGAATGCCTTGATTTGAGGCGTCAAATCTCCGCCGCAGACCTCAAGCGAGGTCATAAACATCGCCACCGTCATTTTCTGACGTGATGCTTCTTTATCCACTTCGTCCCGCAACTGTTGCGGCAAACGGAGGTAACGTTGGTAATCCACCTGTAATTGCTGATGACGTTGCACAGGGGTAAAACCATAGAACCATTGCATCCGCGGATCAGTGCTATGCTCATGCGGTAAAAATCTGGCAGCCCCGAAAGCAGCCCCTAAGGAAAGCGCCATAGGCAGAATATATTTATAAGGATTGAAATCATTCATGCGGTATTTCTCAACGACATATGTTGTCCCCATCGCCACCGCCGGAGCAATTCCATACATGGCGGCATTCAAAAAAGCACCGGAAAATCCGCCAATCCCCATATTCAATGTTCCGCAAACGACCACATGTGCCAATGCTCCCCCGCCGCCATGCAACGAACAGGAACCGAACGCCGTCCGCAATCCGGTCGGAAGCCGGTTATAGACTGATAAGAATTGCGGATTAACCTGACGCGGTGTATCGGCAAATAAAGCGCAGATAGATTCTTTCAGGGCCGCTTCAATCATCTCTGCGAACCCCGCTTCTTTATATAATCCCTCAATGGCAGCCCGTAATGGTTCATGACGCGCATTGTCGACCGATAATTTGACGGTCAATCCATCGGCCACCTCGCCCTCATAAATACTCATCGTCACCACATCCAGAAAACGCGGATTGTGATGGGGAGCTTGGGGCAGATTTAAAGATTTGTGATCAACAGGATGACGCGTGATATAATCCCCGATCATATTACGGATGCGATCATGAAGGCCGTCAGGAATTTCGTCCCCCTCCTGCCCCAGCCCCGACTCAGCAAAGGATTTTTGCGCCGCATCACTGGATAATTCATAAGGTGAATACCCATCCAGATGCCCCATATCCGGCATATATTTATTCACCCAGAATTTTGCCAGCGCGCACAGGGTCAGGCTATAATAAACAGTATCGAATTGTCCGGTCACAGGACTCGTCGCCACAGACATGGCCACGTCTTTATGAAACTTACACATGAAAATATTTCCTTAGCGATAGATTAAAAATGAATATCTAGCTAAGGATGACAGGCGGCCCCTGCCCGAAATACGGACGAGTGATGACCGTTGAAAAAACCAGACCGGCATCACGATCTACATAGGCTTCATAAATCAGATGCTCGATCCGGGCAAACAGAAAAGACTGGAACGCAAGATGCTTTGCAGAAACGGATGCAAAAACGCAAGGTTTTGAATGATCAGTCTTATGGTGCCCCGTATCGCCGGATGATACAGGCTGCATATTTTCATCGACAAGAATAACGCTTTGTTGTGCGCCATGACAAATGACCATCTCGAAAACGCTTCCGGATTTTAAATCGGGCATATATCCTGCGGGGATAAGGCTCTGCGCAAAAAATGCCAGAACCACCAAAAATCCCAAAAGCATCTGCGCCTGACCGGAGGTACGTTTCATCATAAGGGCTTCTTAAATGATCTGGGATGCAAAGTAAATATGATAATTTTCCATACTCTTAAGCCCCATAATCGCCTTTCCGAACTTTGCTGCTTCTGATAATCTCCGCAAACAAGGCGAGGAAAGAATGTGCGGCATAGGCGGAGTTTTCATTAAAAATGGCGGTCACCCGCATCAGGCGGCGCTGGATAAAATGCGTGCGGCCCTCAATCTGCGCGGGCCGGACGGACACGGCATTTATACGGATAAATCGTTAGGATTGGTGCATACGCGCCTCAGCATCATTGACTCGGCAGGCGG
>DMIT01000206.1 GCA_003452275.1 Rhodospirillaceae bacterium
TTTTCATACGGGTAGTTGATAGTAACACGCGGGACAAAGAACATATATTTCAGTGTCAACGCCATCCCTTTCAGGATTTCGATCAATAAAAACGAACGGGCTACGGTATATGCAGACATTTTGAAACCTACTTAATCCCTATTGTGGCAATGAATGTGTGTAAATCAATGTCCCCGCGACAATGATAACCCAGATGAAACTGAACGGCAGGAANNAACCCAGACGCATCAACTGGTCATATCTGTAACGCGGAAATGTCGCTCGAGCCCAGAAGAAGAAGAACAGTACCAGACTGATTTTAGCAATAAACCAGAGAACACCCGGAATAAAATCAAGAAACTCCAGACCGAATGGCACTTTCCAGCCCCCAAGGAACAGAATGGCGGTAATCGCCGACATCAACACCATGTTCATATATTCGCCAAGGAAGAACAGAACAAACGTCCCCGCGGAATATTCAACCATGAAACCACCGGAGAGTTCAGACTCCCCTTCCGGTAAGTCGAATGGCGGGCGGTTGGTCTCTGCCAAAATCGAAATCAGGAAGACACCGAGCATCGGGATCAGCATGACCTGCATCCACAATGGGCGATCCGCCATGACGATTTCCGACAAATTCATCGAACCGGTACATAAAATGACGGTGACAATCACCAATCCCATGGATACTTCATAGGACACCATCTGCGATGCGGAACGCAACCCGCCCAGAAAGGCATATTTGGAGTTGGACGCCCATCCCGCCATAATTACGCCATAGACCCCAAGGGAGGAAACAGCGAACAGGAACAAAACGCCGACATTAATATCGGCCAGTACCATCTGCGCCCCGAGCGGGATCACTGACCAGGCCAGCAACGCCAAAGTTAAAATCAAGATTGGCGCAAGAAAGAACACAGGTTTATTGGCCTGTGTCGGAATAATGGTTTCCTTGGATAATAATTTGAAGGCATCGGCAAATGGTTGTAACAACCCGAAAGGCCCGACGGTCATCGGCCCCTGCCGGCGCTGCATCGCCCCCAACACTTTACGTTCGGCGTAGGTCACAAAGGCAACAAACACCATGATGCAAAGCGACAAAGCAACAATTGTTCCCACCAGTACCAAAGCTGATGCCCAGAACGAGCCTAAATAAGGAATAAGGAATTCTGTAATTGCGGTCATCATAATTATCTACTCCGCCGCTTCAGCAGTTTGAGTGGGTTGGATAAAAGTTTTGGTACAATCCGACATCGTTTTCGATGACCGAGAGATAGAATTGGTCATGTAGAAATTGTCGATTGGCGAATGGAACGGGTGATTGCGTATCTGTCCTGCCGTTCCAAACTTGCCCCATGCCGCCGGTACGACCTGACCAATTTTTGCAAAATGCGGATATTCGGATACAAGACGCGCACGCAACTGCGCCAATGTATTATAGGGAAGCGGCTTACCCAGTTTGTCCGATAAGGCCCGAATGATTTTCCAGTCCTCGCGGGCTTCGCCCAACGGAGACACGGCCTTTTTCGCAAGCTGGGCGCGGCCTTCGGTATTCATGTACAAACCGTCTTTTTCGGTATAGGCCACACCCGGCAGGATCACATCGGCGCGAGCGGCACCTTGATCGCCATGGTGGCCTTGATAAATCACGAATGTATCTTTGCCAATGGATGCCCCGACATTGAATTCATCAACGCCCAGCAAATAAAGGACTTCAACTCCCTTATTCTGGGTCGCCTCTAAAATTCCATAGGCATTCAACCCGCCTTTTTGAGGGACGAAACCAATATCCAGCGCGCCGACGCGGGACGCATTGGTTTGTAAAATGTTAAATCCGTTCCATCCGTCTTTGACAAAACCGAATTGTTCCGCGAAATTTTGAAGCGCTGCATGAATGGCCTCACCATCCGGACGAAGGAACGCCCCCTGCCCGACAATCATCAATGGATTTTTGGCATTTTTCAGGATATCAAAAAATGCATGTTGACCGCTCAAAGAGTCAGGCCCCGCGCCGATATAAGTGACAGGATAAGTCAAGTCATGCTGTTCGCCGATGACACCGACTTTGACGCGTTTGGATACGAACATTTTACGGATGCGGGCATTAACCAGCGGAGCTTCCCAACGCGGATTGGTTCCGATCAGTAAAATCGCATCGGCTTGCTCAATACCGGAAATGGTCGAATTAAACAAATATCCAGCGCGGTTTGACACATCGAATAATGTCCCATCCGTACGGCAATCCATATTCGCGATATTCAGGGATAGCATCAAATCTTTTAACGCCAGCATTGATTCTGTGTCGTTCAATGCGCCAACCATGGCCGCGATTTTATGAGCTGGTGTGGATGACAATTTTGCAGCGACTACGGCAAAGGCCTCGTCCCATGATGCAGGACGCAACGCGCCGGTTGCTGCATCGCGGATATACGGCTTATCAAGACGGGCACGTTTCAAGCCATCATGCGCGAAACGCGTTTTGTCGGAAATCCATTCTTCGTTCACATCTTCGTTCAAACGCGGCAGAACGCGCATGACTTCGTTCCCGCGGGCATCAATGCGTATATTGCTGCCGACCGCGTCATGAACATCGATTGATTCCGTTTTGCGCAATTCCCACGGACGCGCCGTAAAAGCATAAGGCTTGGATGTCAATGCACCGACAGGACAAACATCGACCAGATTGCCTGACAATTCCGATGCAATGGCTTTTTCGATGAAAGTTGTAATTTCGGCGTCTTCGCCGCGGTTCATCATGCCGAGATCGGCAACACCTGCGATTTCTTCGGAAAAACGAACGCAACGTGTGCATTGAATGCAACGTGTCATCACCGTTTTCACCAACGGGCCTAATTCAGGGTCGGTTTTGGCACGTTTGTCTTCGGTATAACGGGAACGATCAAAGCCATATCCAAAGGCCTGATCCTGCAAATCGCATTCGCCGCCCTGATCGCAAATCGGACAATCCAGAGGGTGGTTAATCAACATCATTTCCATCACGCCGTGACGGGATTTTTTAATCATGCTGCTATTGGTGAACACTTCCATATTTTCACCACAGGCCATTGCGCAAGATGCCACAGGTTTTGGGGCCCCTTTGACTTCGACCAGACACATGCGGCAATTAGCGGGAACGCTCAAGCGGTCATGGTAACAAAAACGCGGGATTTCATATCCCAGAATTTCTGACGCCTGAAGGATGGATGTACCCGCAGGGACTTCGATTTCTGTACCGTTGATTTTCAGTTTTGGCATTTTCTTATCCTAATATTGATGACAATCTATTTTTTAAATCCGCACTGGTGGCGAGCTTTTATTTCCCGAGTCATGGCAGATATCTTTCCGTATTTTTGAGCGACTAACGGCTCAGGTTTCGGCCTGACTTTCAGACCGGGCGGAAAGGTACCATCCATATCGCCCACATAACCAATCAAATCATTGGGCGTAAATTGTTTTAAAATCGTATCGGCCACGCAATCGCACGACGATTTAAATTCTTCCATCCGTTTGACCTGCTCCTCGGGAGTCAGGGTTGGCGGTGTGTAGCCGGCTTTTCGTTTTTCGACACAAGTCGATGAATACATATGACGCGCATAAATATGATTCATTTCCGTGGCTTGTTTCAGGTTGTCTCCCGTCAAAGGCTGGGCTTGATCGGCTGCCTGCGCAACCGATATCCATGAAAACATGACCATCATCAAAACGAATTTATTCAACACGTTTTATCCTTACTCTGCCGCCATAATATCGTGGGAGGCATCCTTACGATAATCCAGCAACCGTTTTTCCATCTCGGGGCGGAAATGGCGGATCAATCCCTGAATCGGCCATGCGGACGCATCACCGTGAGCGCAAATAGTATGGCCCTCGATTTCCTTGGTCAGATCAAGCAGCATATCGATTTCTTCGATAGTCGCATTTCCGCGCGCCATGCGCTGCATGATGCGATACAACCAACCTGTGCCTTCGCGACACGGTGTACATTGACCGCAGCTTTCGTGCATATAAAAATGTGTCAACCGCGCAATGGCACCCACGATATCGGTTGATTTGTCCATGACAATCACCCCCGCAGTACCCAAGCCGCTTTGCACCGAGCGAAGCGAATCGAAATCCATGAGGACGGTATCGCAAATATGTTTCGGCAAAAGCGGTGTTGATGACCCACCGGGAATAATCGCCAGCAAATTGTCCCATCCGCCGCGCACGCCGCCCGCGTGTTTTTCGATCAAATCTTTCAACGGAATGCCCATAGCCTCTTCGACATTGCATGGGTTATTCACATGACCGGAAATGCAGAATAATTTGGTTCCGGTATTTTTTTCGTCTTTGCCAATCCCCGCAAACCAGCCTCCGCCACGGCGCAGAATGGTAGGTGCGACAGCGATGGTTTCAACATTATTGACCGTTGTCGGGCAGGAATATAAACCCGCCCCCGCAGGGAATGGCGGCTTGTTACGCGGCTGTCCCTTTTTGCCTTCGATACTTTCGATCAGGGCCGTTTCTTCACCACAAATATAGGCCCCTGCTCCGCGATGCAGAACGACATCGAAATCCCAACCGCTTCCGGCGGCATTTTTACCAAGCAAACCGGCTTCATATGCCTCGCGAATAGCGCGGTTGATGGTCGATCCTTCATTATAAAATTCACCGCGCATGTAAATATATGCACGATTGGCCCCCATCGCAAAACCCGCGATCAAAGCACCTTCCAGCAATTTATGCGGTTCGTGGCGCAAAATATCGCGGTCTTTGCAGGTTCCAGGTTCGGATTCATCGGCATTGATAACCAGATAATGCGGACGCCCATCGGATAGTTTGGGCATAAAAGACCATTTGGTTCCGGTTGGAAACCCCGCCCCGCCGCGACCGCGCAGACCGGATTTTTTCATCTCTTCAATGACCCAGTCCCGCCCCTTGGCAATAATATCTTTTGTGTTATCCCAATCCCCGCGAGCCTTGGCAGCTTGCAGGCTATAGGATTCCCATCCGTAGATGTTTGTAAAAATTCGATCTTGATCGGCGAGCATCATTATTTCCAGTGCGATAGTCTATTCGGTGCAAAATTTGGCCTTATCATAGTGATTCCATTCGAAAAGGCAAAAGGATATTACGGCTTTCTCAAAACTGCACACGGACAGTTTTTTTAAATTATGACAATGCTTGTTGGCCGCGTTCTTGCTCCTCTTGTTCACCCTTTAAAAAGATTATATAACTTGCGGGCCATTCCAATCTTGCAAAGGTTTTTTGCACTATGCAGCCATCGCCCCCTTTTAATTTTCGTAATACATTTAAATTTGATGACGCCTCCATTTCTTTTCTCGTGGGGTTCGCTAGGAAGTTAACCGCGAAGTTCACGAAGCATCAGAAGAAACACGAAGATTTACTTCTCTCTCCCGTCATTCCAGCGAACGCTGGAATCCAGAAAGTCCGGATGCAAATACAAATGGCAACATTCTGGATTGCCACGTCGCTGTCGCTCCTCGCAATGACGTCGGGGGCAGCTATGGCGGCTATCAATATTCCTTTCACCATCAATCTGTCTGAAAATGTGGCAGTAACAGGCACCCCGCGCATCGCCGTCGATGTCGGTGGAAATACCCGTTATGCCACTTATACATCCGGCACAGGCACCAACGCCCTGACCTTTACTTTGTCACCAACCGTTGGTGATGTCGATCTGGACGGGGTCACTTTATCTTCACCCATTGATCTGAACGGCGGAACGATGAAAGACAGTGCTGGCAATGATGCCGCACTCACTTTTACTCCACCAAACACTTCCGGCATTAAAGTGAATTACCCGTCATTAGGAATGGATTTTACCAACGGAACAACTGGACGATATACCCTTAATGGCACTGTCTATAACGATCTCTCTTCTTTCCTCACTGCCTCAAGCGGTAGTTATACGCGGGCAAGCATTGGAACTTATTACGATTCCACGGGCACTCTGCAAACTGCATCCAACAACACTCCACGCTTTGATTATGACCCTGTCACTCATGCCGCTAAAGGGATTCTCATTGAAGAATCGAAACTCAATCTTATTCTTCAATCACAAAAATTAGGAACAACATGGTCCATAAATAACTCCGGCACGACCACCATCACAGACAATGCAACAACTTCGCCGGATAGTACGACAAATGCGTCGACCATCAGCGCATCCGTCAACGCGGGGGGAGTTTATCAAGTCAGAACAGTGACAAGCGGAACGACTTATACGCAGAGTGTTTATCTGAAATTCATCAGCGGATCGTCAACATCCATAAGGATAGGCAATGACATTAGCGGTTTTACGGGTTATATAGCCATCAACCCCCAAACAATGGCTATCACTTTTCAGGCAGCGAATGTTCTCTCCAGTTCTATTTCAAATATTGGAAATGGATGGTACAGAGCCGTAGTGAGTTGGACATCTACTGGAACCAGCGCCAGCTTTACGATTTATAACAATATGGCATCCCCGATTGTTTTCGCAGCATGGGGCGCACAGCTTGAACAAGGGAATTTTACGACATCCTATATCCCGACCACCACACTGGCCATCACACGCGCTGCGGATAATCTTGTCGTTGGAAATAGCTCCGCATGGCTGGGCAACGACATCGGAGCCCTAACTTTAAAAGCAAGAACTTTCGGTGCCCGTCCGGCATGGGGATATGCCCAATTGTGGGATGGAACCACCACCAATAGAATTGCCATTATCAACTCCGGAGGCGTTACAGGGAGCGTGAATACAAGCGGAGTGAACTACGCCACTATGGGAGGCCCTACTCCCGCAGGATTATTGAATGCTGGAATTTCCTACGCCATAAATAATATCAATTTGGTCTATGGAGGGAATACCTACACGGATACCTCTGCGCCTATCCCGGTTATCAATCAATTAAAAATCGGAGGAAGCAGTACCGGAACAACAGAGTTGAATGGCTGGATGCAGGCTGTTAAATATTATCCGCTACAACCTTCCAATACCCAACTCGGACTTATGACCCAATAAAAAAGGCCGAACCTTGGTTCAGCCTTTTTACAATATCGAAAATATTACAAAAATTATTTTGTAACTTTTTTCTCGAATACTGGTTCTGCAGATTTCACATCAGCTGTATTTGCAGTGCTGCAAGCAGCCAAAGCCAATGTAGAAGCGAGAAGCATTGCAGACAAGATTACTTTTTTCATTTAAATTCTCCAAATTTGGGATGATCTTAACTTGTACCCGTTTAAAAGACATCTCGATTCCAATCAAGGGCAAAAAGACAATCAAAACAAATATATGCCATTTGCGTGACCTTTTTGCATCATTACAGACAAAGCCCTTGACAAATAGGAAATTAAACCTAATATATTCTTGTAGATGAATCATCTACTATGTACTGGCGGGGGGTGTCTTTTTCGGAGCCCCTAAGCTATATATACCCATAACAAAAGGCAGCAATGTCTTTTGTGGGAATTTGTGGACAGTGCCCATGGTGGGGCTGTTTGAAATTTGCCAACTAAGAAAGAAGGTAGAAAAAATGTCTAAAATTATCGGTATTGACTTGGGAACCACCAACTCCTGCGTGGCGATCATGGACGGGAAAGATCCTCGCGTGATTGAAAATTCCGAAGGTGTGCGCACCACCCCTTCGATGATTGCTTTTACAAAAGACGGTGAACGCATCGTCGGCCAGCCGGCAAAACGTCAGGCGGTTACCAATCCGGATAACACCCTATTTGGGATTAAACGCTTGATCGGACGTCGCTTTAATGACCCGCAAGTGCAAAAAATGAAAGAACACGCTCCGTTCAAAATTACTGAAGGCGATAACGGAGATGCGTGGGTTGAGATTGATGGCGAAAAATTCGCACCATCCCAGATTTCCGCGCTTATTTTGAAAAAAATGAAAGAAACCGCCGAAAGCTTTTTGGGTTCCACGGTCGATAAAGCGGTTATTACCGTTCCCGCATATTTTAACGACGCACAACGTCAGGCCACCAAAGACGCCGGACGGATTGCAGGCCTTGAAGTCTTGCGTATCATCAACGAACCAACCGCCGCGGCTCTGGCTTATGGCTTGGACAAGAAAAACCACGGCACTATTGCTGTTTATGACTTGGGCGGTGGGACATTCGACGTATCTATCCTTGAAATCGGTGACGGTGTGTTCGAAGTCAAATCCACCAATGGCGATACATTCCTTGGTGGTGAAGATTTTGACGCGCGGATCATCGACTTTTTGGCTGATGAATTTAAACGCGAACAAGGCATTGACTTACGCCAAGATAAATTGGCCCTGCAACGCTTGAAAGAAGCGGCAGAAAAAGCCAAAATCGAACTGTCATCCACGACACAAACCGATGTCAACCTGCCATTTATCACCGCGGACGCGTCAGGCCCGAAACACCTGAACGTCAAATTGTCCCGCGCCAAACTGGAATCATTGGTCGAGGATTTGGTACGTCGTACTATCGACCCTTGCAAAAATGCACTGAAAGATGCCGGTCTGAAACCGTCTGAAATCGATGAAGTCGTGTTGGTGGGTGGGATGACCCGTATGCCGAAAATCATCGAGACAGTGCGTGAATTGTTCGGCAAAGAACCTCATAAAGGCGTTAATCCGGATGAGGTCGTGGCCGATGGGGCTGCCGTTCAGGGCGGCGTGTTGCAAGGGGATGTGAAGGACGTTCTGCTTCTGGATGTGACTCCGCTCTCCCTCGGCATTGAAACATTGGGCGGTGTGTTTACGCGTCTGATCGACCGTAACACCACCATCCCGACCAAAAAATCCCAAACCTTCTCGACCGCCGAAGACAATCAGAATGCGGTGACTATTCGCGTGTTCCAAGGTGAACGCGAAATGGCTGCGGACAATAAAATGCTCGGCCAGTTTGATCTGGTTGGTATTCCACCTGCTCCGCGCGGCGTTCCACAAATCGAAGTGACATTCGATATTGATGCCAACGGGATCGTCCACGTCATGGCTAAAGATAAAGCCACGGGCAAAGAGCAAAATATCCGTATTCAGGCCTCAGGCGGTCTGTCTGACGCGGATATCGAAAAAATGGTCAAAGATGCCGAAGCCAACGCGGATTCCGATAAAAAACGCCGCGCACTCATCGAAGTCAAAAACCATGGCGAATCCGCTATCCATCAGACCGAGAAATCCATCTCTGATCTGGGAGCCGACTGCCCTGCTGCGGAAAAAGCCGAAACAGAAAGCGCGATTGCTGCCTTGAAAGTGGCCATGGAAGGCGAAGATGTCGACGCGATTCAGGCCAAAATCAATGACCTGCAAAACGCAGCCATGAAAATCGGCGAAATCGCCTACCGCAAAGCGCAGGAAAAAGAAGCTGGAACACCTGATAATGCGCGACCTGCAGCGTCAGCCGAAGCTTCGGGCAACAGCGACGATGTGATTGATGCCGACTTCACCAGTGATGGCAGCAGCAAAAGCGCCTAGTCACCGGGATTGATAACATCAGCGGGCTACCCGTCCGTCACGGGTGGCCCCTTCTGCGTAAAGGCTATGGATTGATTTATTGTAAACAGAATGGCGCGAAGGCACATGTCCTACAGACATCAGAATTCCCGAAACATCCCTTATGGTACTACCGGCAGCGCGTTGCTGCTGCAACCCAGTTCATACGATGTGCTGGGCGTATCGCCTACGGCAACGGATGCAGACATAAAACAGGCTTATCGACTACTGGTTCTACAGTGGCATCCCGACCGTACAATTCACAATCCAAACTTAGCCGAACACAATTTAAAACTTATCAACGAAGCCTACTCCAAAATCAAAACACGTTCCGCCCGCGACCATTACAATCAGATATTGCAGCTACAACAAAAAGCCATGGCATTGTCCAGTTTGAGTTCACTGGCCATGCCGCGGACAAATATGTGGGGACGATTTTGGCAATGGCTCACCATGTTAGAGAGCAGTAAAAAATGAGCGAAGAAAAAGATTATTACAAAATATTAGGTGTCGAAAAAACGGCAAGCGAAGACGAGCTGAAAAAAGCCTATCGCAAACTGGCGATGCAATATCACCCTGACCGTAATAAGGATGATCCCGCAAAGGCCGAAGAGAAATTCAAAGAAATCAACGAAGCTTACGACACGCTGAAAGACCCGCAAAAGCGCGCGGCTTATGACCGTTTTGGCGCGGCAGGCGTAAACGGCATGGGTGGCATGGGTGGTGGCGCAGGCGGCTTCGGCGGCGCAGGACTCGGCTCGGCTTTCTCCGATATTTTCGAAGACATGTTCGGTGAAATGATGGGCGGTGCAGGCGGCGGACGACGTTCCAGCGGCCCGTTGCGCGGTTCCGATATGCAATTCTCGCTCGACATCACTCTGGAAGATGCTTTTAAGGGCAAAGATGCCAAATTAAAAATTCCGACCGTTTCCACCTGTCCTGATTGCAAAGGTTCGGGATCCGCCGATGGCGGCAAGGCCGAAAAATGCCCTGATTGCGGCGGCGCGGGCCGTGTGCGGGCACAACAGGGATTCTTCACCATTGAACGCACCTGCCCGACCTGTAA
>DMIT01000063.1 GCA_003452275.1 Rhodospirillaceae bacterium
CTGCCTTTGATCCTGTCAGTGCGGCAAACTTTACTTTTGGATTTGCGGGAGATGATCTTTCCTCTTTCGTTTCTGCATTGTCCCGTTTTGGAACTGTTCATGCGTTGGCCAGCCCAAGATTGTCGGTTTTGAATAACCAGTCAGCGGTTTTGAATGTTGCCAGAAATCAAGTTTATTTTGAAATCGACGTGACAACAACGCCGTCATCAACAACAGGTGGTCAGCCAACAACAACCTATGACACAACAGCCAAGACTGTTCCAGAAGGGGTGATGATTAACGTTCTTCCATCCATTGATCTGGACAGACGAACCATTTCTATGCAGGTTCGTCCAACCATTACAAAAATCGAGGACTTTGTCAGCGATCCTGTCATTGGTCTAAATGGTGGAACAATTGAATCACGGATTCCGGTTATGAATGTTCAAGAGGCAGATTCTGTCTTGAACATGAAAGACAAGCAAATGATGGTCATGGGTGGATTGCTTCAAGATGCCAGCAAATCCTCTCAAGAGGGCATTCCTGTGGCTAGCGAGGTTCCCGTCTTTGGCGGCCTCTTTAGAAATCAGGGTGATAAAGTATCTAAAAAAGAACTGGTTGTTTTCATCAAGGCCACTATTCTTGATAACGCCAGCGACAGTATCCATCAAACAGATAAAGACCTTTATCGCGTCTTTGCTCAGGATCGTAGACCGGATAAACTATAAAGGCGAGTGATATTCAATGTCACTTGTTCTGATAAAATATATTCTGATGGCAGCCGTTCGTGACAAGTTATTGTGGGGGATAGCTGCCATGTCGATTCTGGGGATTTGTTTATCCATATTTTCTGGATCTGCGGCAGTCGTTGAGCAAAACCAGTTTATCCTGACCTATATGGCGGGCGGGTTGCGCATCATCGCGCTTTTGGGGCTGACTTTATTCACCATTTTCTATGTCAGGCGTTCATTTGATTCCCGCGATGTCGAATTTTTGTTGACCCGACCTATTTCAAAACTATCCTTTATCTTCTCGCACGTCATTGCGTTTTCTATTTTAACGGTCGTCTCGGGTCTGTTTATTTCGGTGATTATGTCGGTCGTGGCTTATCATTACGATGTACATTCATCATTCTATTTATGGTGTTTCGGTATCACATTTGAATTGATGATTGTCGTGAATGTGGCGTTCTTTTTCTCTATGGTTTTGTCTAGCCCTGTCACGGCAGGGATGGCAACATTTGGATTTTATATGCTGGCCAGATTGATGGGGCAACTTCTTTCAATCCTGCATCACACTCCTCATCCGGTCAGTACTCAGGACTATATTATGAATGGTCTGGGGCATTTAGTGTCGGTTATTTCGGTAATCTTCCCGCGCCTCGACCTTTTGGCGCAGACATCTTGGCTGATTTACGGCGGAGGAAGATTCTCCGACTGGATATTTATTGTGGCGCAGGGAGTTGCATTCCTTTCATTGGCGAGTGTCGCGACGTTGATCGATTTACGCCGGCGACAATTCTAATGTTTATGTTGAAACGCCATAATCTTGACTATCTTATATTGGCGGGGGCGATACTCCTTAATCTGGGAGTGTGGTTCAATTCGTCGCCCCGTCTTCCGGAATGGGCAAATGTGCCTCCTGCACCTTCGACGGTCGGGGCCACGGCCAGTTTTCTGGGGGATGCGGAACTTGCTTATCGTTCTCTGGCCCTCACTCTTCAATCTTTTGGGAATGACACAGGGCAGGTTCAGGCCTTAAAAGATTATAATTACGAGAATTTGGGAACATGGTTTGATTTGACGGATCATTTGAATCCGCATTCGGATTATGTGCCATTTCTGGCGGGGTATTATTTTGGCGGAAGTCAGGACCCATCCAAATTAATGCCGGTCATTCAATATTTACGCCGTGTGGGAACATATCCGGAAGCGGATAAATGGAGATATCTGGGGCAGGCTGTTTTTCTGGCCTATCATAAAATGAAAAATCCGGAACTGGCTTTGGAATTGGCGGATGAATTAGCAAAAACTTATAAACCCGGTATGCCGGCATGGCCTTTACAGATGAAGGCTATTCTGGCCAGTAAAATGGGCGAAAAAGAAATGGCTTATAACATGATGCTGGATGCCATTCAGAATAAAAAAGAGGGGCTCGACCCGATTGAGATTAATTATATGGTCGATCAAATATGTAATCATATTTTGACTCCCGAACAACGCAAAACAAATCCTCTCTGCGAAAATCAGAAACCATGGTAAAAAATAACCATGACAAAAGTTTTTAACTTCGCGGATGTTCTGGCACTGATGGGGCTGGTGCAATCTGTCTATCTGATCGTGTATATTTTGTTTCGCGCGGGGCATGTGCGTAATGTTGTTGTGCCTTTTATGTGCTTTGTGATTCTGGCCTTATCATTTACGGCAGATTTCGGTGTGCCGCGCTTTCAAGAGTGGAAGCATGGGGAATTAATCCGCAATTTTCTATGGATATCTCTGCCTGCTTTTTCGGCATTGCTGATTGGTCAGGTGGCTGATTTCGGGCGTTTCCCAACTCGAGCTTATTGGATGACTCTCCTGTTGCCGATCTTTGCCGGCGTTGTCGGGTATGGTCTTTTTCATCGTCAGGATGTTTTGATGACATTGGGAAGCATATCGGGTTGCCTGTGCTTTCTCGCTTTGTGGGTCGGACGGAGAGCCTTCGCAGAATTGCGAGATGATAAGCACACGAAAAACGAAAGATATTGGCTGATTATTTCTTTTGTGGTTATGAATCTGCTGATTATTTTTTCTACATTGCTGAATGTGTCCGGTTACATTGCCGATGCTGATTTTATATTGGTGCGCGATGTGCTGGGAATAGGGATGGTCTATCTGGCATCGACCAGCCTGTTACGTATTTATCCGCAATCCGTCAAACTGGTCGAAAAAGTCAAAAGCGAAAAATCATTGTCCAAACAAGACGAAGATATCGTCATAAGAATCAAAGATCTTCTGGAACTGGATAAAGTATACCAAGAGGCAAATTTCTCACGCGCTGATTTGGCGCGGGAATTGAACATATCCGAGGCCAATGTATCCAGAATTATCAGTGGCCATTTCGGGAAATCCCTCCCTCAACTTATCAATGAATTACGGGTGAGAGATTCGTTACAGTTGCTACAACAAACAGATGCAGGAATGCTGGTGATTGCCGAACAAGTCGGGTTCGCATCTTTGCCGACATTTAATCGGGTTTTCAAAGATGTGATGAGCATTTCCCCGTCCGAATACAGGCAACAGAAAAAAGCCTAAGAGAAATAACTCATCACATTTCGCAAGAATTAGCAGCAATAAGCCGGAGCCCCGTAACAAGGGCGATGGTTCGGTACGCGTCGTTCTGCAGGCGCGCAACTTGCTTCGGCAAGAAGTTTTGCTGCGAGGGCAGAAGTAACTCTGGCACCATGGCTTTCTCCACCATCTTCCATCGTGTAATAAATGACATTCGGGATTGATGTTTTTTTAGGCGTCTCTGAACCGGAAGGCGTTGTCTGAGTTGGCACAACAGCCTTTGTAAAACCGCCTTGGAGATCATAACGAGGATCATCGCAGTCAATGACGTCAATGGTCAGAGGGGTTGTACGGAGAGGGGGGCTAGAAGTGGGAGGGGCTGTTTCGCCAAAAGATTTACGGCATAGCTCTACCAGCTCTGGGAATTCTTCGGGGCGTTCTAAAGATAATACTGACATTTTTTACATCCTCTACTCAATATAGTGTTTTTACCGTCGGTTTGTCCGATGGGCGGCAATATATCCAATTGAGAATGGTTGTCAATATCAATTAAGAATGATTCGCAATTAAATTTAAAGCCCAATCTTTCTGCAGATCAGCAGGCTTAAAAATTCGGTCGGGAAGAGAGGAGGCTGTTCTGCCAGAGCTTGGTGATAGATCACGGTAGCGGGAGTGAGTCCCGGCAAACTATTGGCTTCGATGACGATGATATCGTCGGTTTTGCGATTATAAAACAGGTCAATCCGCGCATAATTATCAATGCCTAAAGTCTTCGCAACTTTGGCAATCGATGCACGCAAATGATCGCATTGTTTTTTCGTCAGAATCGATTCTGGTGGAGGGGTGATATTGATCCCTGTTCCTCCCTGAAATTTCTCTTCGAGCGATAGCATATCGCCTTCGGCAACGGTGATGGATGGGTTCAATGTATAGAATTCATCCTTTGCAACATTGGTCAGGACACCGACTGTCAGTTCAATCCAGCCCTGTTTTTCTTGGTAAGACAATGTTGTATGATTGATACGAATGGCATCTGTTTCGATAAAAGATTCGATCAAATAGGACGCAGAACCTGAACGTGACATTTCCACCAATTCTTTTTGGCCATGGAAAGTGCCGGCGGGAATATAGGGGGCAGTGTCCTTTAAAAGTTCGACATAGGTCTGGATATCTTTGGCAGAACGAAGGTGAATGACCCCCGCAGAGCAGCCATCAGACTGGGGCTTCACGATAAAGCTCTGGGTTTTAAGATCGCTGCAAAGCCTATCCCAAAAGGAAATATAATCATTCTCTGAAAAATTTTTGAAATCTGCGGGGATATGTATGGCCCGTTTCAAAGCCGTCATGACATGCGGAATATTGGCCGCAGTAATAGCCGCCCCCGTTGCATTTTTATCCATGCATAACGCCGATGCGGCAGGGCCCGAACCATTATAGGCAACAGCTGCTTTATCCAGCATCGCCTGAATCGTTCCGTCTTCGCCGATACCGCCATGCAGTCCTAAAAAGACGAAAGCATCCTCTTTTTTTGCATCGGCAATAAACTCTGCGAGGTCTTGCGGCACAGGTTGCGGGAATGTGACAGCGGGAGGAAGGCCGAGACGCGCGCGGATTTTGGGGGCCAGTTCTTCGAGCTTTGCAATGATATTGCCGGCGTTCTGACAGCTTGCGACAATCTCCTCAATCGTGTGGAACAGGCAGAACATATAAGGGATTTGCCACACTTGCCCCGAGGGAGAGAGGAAATAGGGGGAGGCATCGAACTCTTTGGATGTGCGCAGTTTCAGCCAGACATTCGTCCCGCTCATCAGCGAAACCTGACGTTCGGCAGATTGTCCGCCGAATAGCACGCGTATCTTTTTACGATTCCCCGAAATGGCCGGTGTAGAAGGTATAGCGAGGCCATGACGACGGCAGGCAGAACGTACCGCCATGCGGATCATGTCGGCATGAGAGAGGCCGATCCGCGAACCCTGCTGGAACATAAAGGAATTTTGTTCCATGCCCGAGATAGGGTTGAAATCCGAAAACCATATTTTTCCATCCGGCATCAACCACCCGTCCAGACGGGCGAAGTCACGCATTCCGAGGAGATTGAAAATGCTTTCGGCATTTTTTTGAATCTCGGCAATCTGGCTGTCTGTAAAGCGTGGCGGGGAATGATAAGAAACCATATTGGTCGGCAGATATTTGCGGCGAAAATCGAAGATCGCATTATCGGCATAACTCATACTGATTTCAGTGGGGATCAGTGCGACCGGTTCGCCCGCATCGTTTTGCAGGATGATGACGGTGAATTCGCGCCCCTCGCAAAATGGTTCCAGCAATCCCGCCGAATCAATGTCCCGCGAGAAAATATTATTCTCCAGCTTTGACATGGCTTCATCCACGGATGTCACAGAGAACACGCCGATACTGGAACCTCCCGCGGATGGCTTCATAATGGCACGGGTCAGTTTATGGTCGGTAAAGAATTTTTCGACCATTTCACGGTTATGCGGGTTGCCTTGACGCAAGGTGACCGATGGCAAAGTCGGAAAACCCGCTTTGCGCAATAAAAAGGCTGCCCGATTTTTATTGAACATCTTGCGACATGTCTCGGCCGGAGAACCGACATAAGGCAGGTCATAGTCATCCATTAATTGCTGAACCGTGCCGTCTTCGCCAAATGCGCCATGGATAGCAGGGAAGACAAGGTCAAAATCTTTCAGGCGGGTTCCAAGGCTTTCTTCATCAAGGCGTTTATGGGTATCCGCCAATTTAAAATCAAAATCGCTCGGCGTATTGGAATAGATTTGTGACCGCGACAATTCATAAAAATTAAGATGCGGGTCAACATAAAACGGAGTTACGGCAATATGCTCATCCGTCAGATGGTCAATCACCGAGCGCGCCGAGTTAAGGGAAATTCCACGTTCCTGCGAGGGGCCGCCGCACAGAACCGCAATTTTAAGAGGGGAATCAGACTTGGACATAAAATTCAGTATATACAGCCGTTCGCCAAAATAAACGGGAAATAAATTCAAAAATAAATACCTTGGAATTCGTGATTTCAATGTATAATGTAGAAAATCTTCAAGATGCCTTGAAGAGGGATCACAGGGCTTTCGCCCATTCGTAACCATTTTCTATGATATTATGACTATGTCGAAAACAGGAACTCGCAGAACAACCATTATGAACCGCCGCGCGGGTCAACATGCCCAGCTTAAATACTGGGCTAAACGTGCGGGACTGATCGTTGCCGTCACGGGGACGGTGATTGGCGGCTTGGCCTATGCTTCGTCATCCGGTTATTTTGACCAGTTGGAAGGGCGCATGATGCGTTCTTTACATGCGCAAATGGTTGATACGGGTTTCAAAGTGAATAATGTGATTGTGGAAGGTCGCCAAAACGCCAATATTCAGGCCTTGAAATATATTGTCGATATCCAGAAAGGCCAGTCGATTTTTGAACCCGACATTCATGCCATTCAAGACAAGCTGGAACATGTGACATGGGTCAAGTCAGCGGTGGTAGAGCGCCATTTGCCGGACACCATTGCCATTCGTTTGGAAGAACGCCGCCCGATGGCCCTGTGGCAGCATCAGGGCAAATTATCTGTCATCGATACCGAAGGTGAAGTGCTGGCTGATGGAAATCTGGGGCGCTTTAAACATTTGATGATTCTGGTGGGCGACGAAGCGCCCAAGCAAGCCAAGGATCTGGTCTCCATGATTACCGTGGAACCTGATTTAAGATCACGCGTTGAATCCGCAAAATGGATCGGGGGGCGCCGTTGGGATTTATATTTGAAGAATGGTGTTTCGGTCAAATTGCCCGAAGATGATTTGGGGCAGGCTGTGCGCCGTCTGGCCAGTGCGCAAGGCGAAGCCAAATTGATGGACCGTAAAATCCAGTCGATTGATTTGCGCGACCCGTTGCGCATCGTGGTGCAAACCGAGCCGGGGGCCGTTGAAGAATATCAGGCGTCTTACCATCCCCAGAAGAATATTTGAGGGGATAGCGAATGAGTAAACAATTCCATCCCAAAGGATCGGTCATTGCGGCATTGGATATAGGCTCCACAAAAGTTGCCTGTTTCATTGCGCGTATCCGCGATGATATCGGCAATATTGATTTGATCGGTATAGGGCATCAGGCATCACAAGGGATCAAATCAGGTACGGTTGTTGATCTGGATCTGGCCGAAGGGGCCATCCGTCAGGCTGTCCATGCGGCAGAGAATATGGCAGCGGATGTGACCAAAGGATATCCGCTTCGCGAGGTCATCGTGAATGTACCTGCAACCCATTCCCATTCCCGCCTGATGAATATGGGGGTACAGATTCTGGGATCGGCGGTGACCGAAAATGATATCCGGCGCGCCTTGGCAAAAGCGCAGGATCAGGTGGTCGGCAATGATGTCGAACTCATCCATACCATTCCGACAGCGTACCGCATTGACGGGCATGAAGGGATTAAAGAACCGCGTGGCCTATACGGACAACATCTGGATGTTGATGTCCATATGGTGATGGGCAATATCGCGCCGCTGCGAAATATGGCGAGTTGTATCCAGTCATCGCATCTTGATATTACGGCGCTCTGTTCAACGCCCTATGCTGCGGGGCTTGCCTGTCTGGTCGAGGACGAGATGGATATGGGCTGTACCGTGGTTGATATGGGCGGCGGAACGACGTCGATTGCGGTCTTTTACGGTCGCGAATTGATTTATACCGATGCCATTCCGGTGGGCGGTCAGCATGTCACCAATGACATTGCACGCGGATTGACAACGTCTCTTCATTCCGCCGAGCGGATGAAGACATTATATGGCAGCGCCATTGCCACCGCCACAGATGAAAAAGATTTGATCGATGTCCCTCCGTTGGGGGAAGAGGATAGTTTAAGCCCCAACCATGTCCCGCGTTCTTATCTGGTCAGTATTATTGCACCCCGTATTGAAGAAACGATGGAACTGGTGCGGTCGCGCCTGATTGATAGCGGCTTGGGGCCGATTGCCGGTCGCCGCGTGGTTCTGACCGGTGGCGCGAGCCAGATTCCGGGACTGCGCGAACTGTCCCAGAAATATTTAGAGAAACAAGTGCGATTGGGGCGTCCGATCCGTTTGCAAGGGTTGCCTGATGCGGTCAGTGGCCCTGCGTTCTCGGCAACAGCAGGGTTGCTTCATTACGTCACAGAACGGTTTAACGAGATGCCGGCGGAAATCATGGCAACGGTCGAGGCGGGCACAATCTGGCAACGCGCCAAACTGTGGCTGCGTGAAAACTGGTAGCAGAGGGTGAGAGGGTTAGGCCATGCATGTTATTTCCTGCCCATCGCCTAATTTTAATGAACGTACTGACGGGCAATCGCCTTCAATGGTCATCATTCATTATACGGGAACCCCCACGGCGGAAGAAGCGCGATTGCGTTTTTGTGATGCATCCCCCACCGATGATATTGGGCGAATATCACCGCATTATATGATTGATGGGGATGGCAGGCTTTATAAATTCGTCGAAGAAGACAAACGCGCATGGCACGCGGGCCGCGCATCGTGGGGGGCGATCACGGATATCAATTCGGCCTCCATCGGTATTGAAATCTGGAACACAGGGCATGAGCATGATTTCGAATCCTTCGCGCCATTGCAGATAGAATCATTGATCGATCTGATTCGCGATATTCGCACCCGCTGGAATATTCCCCAGCAAAATAT
>DMIT01000212.1:0-2621 GCA_003452275.1 Rhodospirillaceae bacterium
GGCATTTCGGTTTCGGCGATCACGATTTCACGGCGCCCCCAGTCTGCCAGACTGATATCTTTCACTTTATAGTCGCCTTCTGTGGCTTTCATAGCAAGCGCTGAACTCATTTTTACCTCAATTTCGAACGGATGTTCACTGATTATTAAAACTTCGCAACTAGACTTAAATCGTAAATACAAGAAAAGCAAGTAAAGATCAAAAAAATGAGGGGCTCGGCAATGCATAATACCCAAGATTTTCAAGCGAATTTTACCTATCGCCCCAACCCGCTTCTGGCACGCTCCTTTTTGATTTGCCGTAAGGAACAAAACGGGGACGTGACCCCCGTTGGAGATTATACCGTTCTGGATAAAAACGAAGATTTCCATCTCTCTGAACGCAAAGTCATTAATCTGGTGATGCGTCTCAATGGCGAAAAAAATCTGGTGTCTTTGGGCGAACAGACACGTTCCCGTTTGCTGTTCCATATCAAGCCAAGACCGGAACATGACCCGCGCACCGAAATTGTGTTTTTCACACAAACAGGTCACGGGGTGTCCACAGAAAACGCTATCCTGACCATGGAGGGATTTGATGAGTAGTTTAAAAGATATTATGGCAGGGTTTTGCGGATCTTGTACCAGCAACCCTTCGGTATTCAGAAACGCTTTTGAAAGGGCCGAACAAGGGATAGTAAACCCGCCCCCATCCGCGCCGCCCAATGTCGGCATCACTGCCGAACTTAAAAATGAATTTTAACGGGTAAATTGCAGCTTTACCTTTAAATCTAATCCCCGTCATGACCTCCAACATGACGGGGATTTTTATCCGTCAATTTCCATTCAATTTGTTGCGCAGCTCTTTCCATACAGTATAAGTGTTGCGCACAAAAAATTCATTATACGCCGATCCCAAAAGTCCTTGGAAACTGGATTGGAAACGACATTTTTCGCGCTTGCTTGGCGGTGGTTTGCTGAATTTATAGGTATATCTGACCACCACGCTATTCAGTTCCAAACGGCTTGGGTCACTCAGTTTTGGCCCGGCCACACTTAAATTTAATGCGACCCGCGTTTGATGATCATCAAAATTATAGGCGAGTGTTGCCCCGCGATCAAAGCGATCACCAATATTACAACCCAATGCTTTTGATTGATCTTCCGACAACCCCAATTTGGATTGGGCATCGCGATATTTGGGGTCATAATCACTCACTGAAAGACCTTGCTGGACACCGGCCGCAGGATTTGTCGGCGATGCGTTACTGAAGTTAAGGCGTTCAATCGGTGTCCTTGCCGCTTGCGGGATTCTAGCACAGCCGCTCAATCCGACTGCCAAAATGCACAACCACAAACCTAACGCGACCCGATTTGCCTTACAGGCTAGGTAGCGCGTTAATGTCTTCATAAATCCATCATATCACGTAACCCTTGAAAACGCTAACTTTCAGCCTATAAATCGTTGCGGCATTGCGTAAAAATTGATCTATTTTGCTGCACAATATGCTGCGTAGTTTATAAAAAGGGAGGATTTTCCTCTTGCAACTTCTGCAAATGGTTTTAAAAACAATCATGACCAGTATCAAGATTTGCGGGATTAGAACCCCTGATATTCTCTCGGTTGCCGCCAGTGCCGGTGCCCGATTCGCAGGCTTTGTGTTTGTGCCGCCGTCCCCGCGTTATATCCATCCCGAACAGGCCCGATTATTGTCACGCCAGTTGCCGACCGGATTACGCAGCGTCGGCCTATTCATGAACCCGACAGATGACGAATTGGCGCATATCCTCGGTTCCGTTTCGGTGGATTTTATCCAGTTGCATGGTGATGAATCCCCTTCCCGCGTGCAAGAGATCAAATCCCGCTTCCATATCCCCGTCATCAAGGCTTTTGCCATTTCGACCGCCAGCGATATAGACATGGTCGGGCCTTATATTCCGCTGATTGACTGGATATTGTTTGATGCCAAAGCCCCGTCATCATCATCCATCAGCGGCGGCAACGGCGTGGCTTTTGACTGGACGATTTTAAAGGGCCAGCGCTTTGCAAAACCATGGATGTTATCAGGCGGCCTAAACCCTGATAATATCGCAGAAGCTTTGACCATTTTAAGTCCCGATGCCGTGGATGTATCCAGCGGGGTCGAGCGCGAGCGCGGGGTCAAAGATGCCCAAAAAATCCGTGATTTTTGCGCAGCAATCAGGACGTAATATTGCCGTAAAATTCAGGGCCGACCTGTACCGACCATGGCGGCTGTTCGCCTTTATCGGCATAGAATTTTTCAATCGCCAGACATTCTTCGAGCCCCAGCCGGTAATTGGGATATTTCAGTTTGATTCCCAGATCGCGTTTGATCTTGCCGTTACTGACACGCTTATTGTCGGAATAGAAACTAAGGGTGATCGGGGCCAGATTGGCATCTTCGAAACGCACCAGCGGCGGCGGGTCACGCCCCAACAAACGCGCGGCATAGGCAATGACCTCATGGCTTGGCGCGGCTTCATCGTCTGCCAGATTATAAACTTGGCCTGGATGAGGATTATTCATCGAGGCCATTAAGGTGTTTACCAGATCTTCGACATGGATGCGGCAGAACGCATGACCTGCCTTCATAATGCGGCGGGCGATCCCCACGCGGACAG
>DMIT01000212.1:2628-3537 GCA_003452275.1 Rhodospirillaceae bacterium
CCCGCCAGTCTGAAAATATGGAGGGGCAATCCGGCATCCTTAAACAAAGACATCCATTGTTCTTCGGCCAATAAGCGACGCGTACCGCGAATGGATGAAGGGCGCATTTCCGACGTTTCATCCACCCATGCGCCATCCCGATCCCCGTAAACGCCGGTGGTCGATAAATACCCCACCCATTTGACATGGGGCATCAAACGCAAAATATCGTCAGCATGAATTTCGAAAGTGTAATCCCCCTCATGATCGGGCGGGGTTGAAATCAGTAAATGGGTGGTATCGCGCAGCCATAAATGGGGATCAGCCAAAGGCTTATCCTTATCAAAAATATGAGCCTCTATCCCCGCGCCACGCAAGGCATTACGCTTGTTCATATGTCTGGTTGTGCCGGCCAATTGCCAGTTTTCCCCTGTTTTTTTCAGGGCTTCGCCTAAAAAGGTACAGGTATATCCATACCCAAAGCAAAAAAGTTTATTCGGACGATTCATTGATGAAATTTTTTCTATTTTCTAATGTGGTGGACGAATATAGCGGGAAAATGTCTAAAAATCTACATTTTCGTAGTGCCGGGACGGAGCAAATCCGGGGATACGTTCCCCCAGAATATCGCGGAAACTGGGACGGGATTTAATACGCGCATACCAGTCCCGCGCACCCGGATGGTCTTCCCATGGCACATCACCGATATAATCCACGGTCGATAGATGAGCCGCCGCGGCAATATCGGCAAGCGAGAGGTCACTACCGGCCAGCCAGTTTCTTTTTTCCGTAAGATATCCGATATAATCCAGATGATAATGGATATTGGCATGTCCCGCCCGCACCGACGGGCCATGCGGCTCCCCCAGATGCATAAAGCGCTTCATCATTTTTTCACCGAACAGGTTATCGGTGACTTCGCGGTTGAAT
>DMIT01000209.1 GCA_003452275.1 Rhodospirillaceae bacterium
CATCTTTACCGCTCACCACCTCATGGAAAAACTTCCCGTCCGCTCCGCGTGGAGTATAGGCGGTCATATCACGGGGGGAGTAACGGCTAAAGGCGCGCGCTTCATCTTGATTTCGTCCAAAGTTCTGTAGGTTAATCATAATATCTGGAAAAAATCCCGACCCTTTCGACATGGACAAAACCGGATGTTGCCCCCCAAATCCCGCCAGCATGAATCCTAATTCCGCGAACCCGCTTTTCAATGGGCCCATAGATTGCCCGAACATATCGCCCAGCATCTTATCAAGGCCATATTTTTTCAAGGTTTCAGCCATTTGCATCTGGCTTTGAAGTCCCTTCACATATTTATCATCGGCCAGCAATTGAGGGTTGGACATCAACTTGTTCATTTCCTGCAGGGCTTTTGATTTGAAGGGTTCTGATGCCGTAGAACTATCTTTGGACATTTTTGCAAGTTGGCGCACGAATTCAGGATTGTTTTGAAGATTTTTGGTAATCGCTTTTTGAAGTGGTGCGGCACCTGTTGCTTTTTTAAAGCCGTCAACGGACGCGGCATTGACACCAAGCGCAGAGGCCTTACCTGCAATCCCATCAAGAATTTGTTTCGTTGTTTTATCATCAACAATGTCTTTGATATCTGCATCTGAAGACATTTCCAGTACGGTCAACATATCATTATTGTCCGAAGATGGCGCCGATGTAGCAGGGGTCTCTGGTTGGCGGGGCACTGCCGATGGTGCTTTTTGAGGTGATTCCGGGGTAGCAATAGTAGTAACAGGGCTAACGGTGACTGGCGCAGCATGAGGGGTACGTGAAGATTTTGTGGGCCCCGCCGCAGGAGCAGGGGCTTGTGTTTTTGATGGCGATGATGGAAGAGGTGCCGTCACGCTGGATGGAGAAGGTGCCATCAATTGGGCCAAATTATTCCCGTCATATGCAGAGATTGCCTGAATCAGTTTATTGGGATCAGAGTTTGCCATTTTCTGGACTTGATCGGATAGGCGTGGATTTGCTTTAAAATTAGCTTCCATTTTCTGGAAGAGATTAGGGTCAGTTTTCCATTTTGTGCCAAGAGCTGTCGTCATCGCCTCTTTAATCGCATCCGGCAGTTTTGAATCTCCAATCGATTGAAGAAGCGCCGCTGTTTTAGGTACTACGGATGCATCTGCTGCTTTTTCAAATCTTTTCATCTCCGCAACGTCTGGGAGAGTCAGGCCTAGATTGGTGATAGTAAATCCGGCACGTTCCAAAGCTTTTCTATTATCTACAGCCATATTTTTCTCCATTCCACACAAGTATCATTTTTTTGTTTTTCTAAATCCCGATATTCCTGACCACCAGATCGGCGGGATAGGTCACGATGATTTGTTTTCCATCATCAGACATTTGAACCATCATAATTTGTTCCGCCGTTTTCAGGTATTTGCGAAACGGTGCATGGACTTTCATGCCTAGTTCCATGACGCTTCCCGACCAGGTCACAAAGGTCAGGATTGATAAATCCATATCATATTCCACCCAGTGAATGCCTTCGGGCAGGGTTTTGTTAAAAGCCACTATGGCCATTCCGGCGTCATTGACCAGCAATTCGCATTCGCAAAAACTGGCCAGAGGGGGTAAAACCGTGGCTTCAGTTGATCTGACATATTTTTGTTGTAAGGCTAAACCGTGAACAGGCTGCGCCAATACGTCAATGTCATCATCATAGGTTTTCATGGTCACACCCAACTTTGCTCTATTCCTTGAAAAGAACAGGCTTTATTAATAATGAGACCATTATAGCTGAAAAACGAGATAATCTCAAATAAACTTGACCTGAATATCGAAAATAATCTGCTAAATCAGGTAATAAGCCAGTAAAATGCCCCCGAACAGGATGCGGTAAATGGCAAAGGGGATAAAATCATGCTTGCTGACATAATTGACCAGAAATTTGACCGCAACCAGCCCCGCGAAAAACGAGACGACAAATCCGACCAGAATGACCCAGATTTCATCCTTGGTCAGGACGTCATAATATTTATAAATATCCAAAGCCGTGGCGGCCACCATCACGGGGATTGCCAGAAAGAACGAGAATTCCGTCGCCACTTTGCGATCCAGTTTGAGCAATAGTCCGCCGATAATGGTCGCCCCTGACCGCGATGTTCCCGGAATCACCGCAACGGCCTGTGCGCAGCCAACCAAAAAGGCCTGTTTCAAGCTCATATCGTCAATATCATGGGTGATCGGCGCAGGTTTGTATTTTTCCACCACCCAGATAATGACCCCGCCCACCACCAGCATGACCGCCACGACAAGCGGATGGAACAATTTTTCTTCGATGGCATGATGAAACAATAGGCCGATCACGGCCGCCGGCAGGAACGCGACCAATAAACGCAACACGAATTGTTGCTGTTTCTTTTGATGCAGGTGAAAAGCGACGTCAAAAAGACGCTGGCGATAGAGCCAGCACACGGCCAGAATGGCCCCCAGTTGAATGACCACGGTAAACATATTGGCAGATGCCAAACTAAACCCCAGCGCATCCTGCGCCAAAATCAAGTGACCGGTTGAGGAAACCGGCAAAAATTCCGTCGCACCCTCGACAAGGCCGAGGATGAAAGCATGAAGATAGGTCAGAAATGGCATGGTGTTTATTCTTTATCTGGAGTGGCTGGAACAGCGGGAATCGTCGGGCTGGCGGACAGATCGAAGGTCACGGTGACATCATTTGATACCATCGTGCCATTGGGGTCGATCAAAGCCCCCATTCCGTAATCAAGACGTTTGATTGCCAGACTTCCTGTCGCGCGGGTAGCCCCGTTTTCTGTTTTGAGAGTGAAAGGCAAAACGACATCGCGGGTGACGCCGAGGATGGTCAGTTTGCCGGCAGCTTCGTAATTTTCACCGCCATCTTGAGCGGTGCCTTTGTCGGTTATCGCGGTGCTTTCGAATGTTGCGCGCGGGAAGGTGGCAACCTGAAACCAGTCCTTGCCGGGGAGGCTGCTGTCATTTGTTTTATCACCTGTTTTGGCGGAACTGGTATCAATATCGACTTTGATATGTGATCCGGCGAGATCGGCCTTATCAAACGTGATGGTCGGGGTGAATTTTTGAAATTCCCCGTGAATGGGGCGACCGCTTTGCGATGTTTCAAAGGTCAGATGGCTGGCGTCAGGGGCAACCGTCCATGCGGTCGCCGCAGAAGCCGCGGACGGAAGAACAGAGATAACGCCCAGAGCAGACAGAAGGCAGAGAGTTGGATTCATATTATCCTTCACATTATTTCAATGGTTTCAGAAAAGGCAGCATACGGGTCAGTACAGTGTCCTTATTGACAAAATGGTGCTTCAACGCCGCCCCGATATGCATACCAAGTAGTATGATTGTCAGATAAGCCAAGACTTCGTGCATTTCGCCAAAATTATGGGAGATATCTTTGTCGGGTGTAAACGGCAAATGCGGCCATTCGAAAATGCCGAACCACATGATCGGGAATTGCATCGGGGACGCAGATACCAATGCCCACCCTGTCAAGGGAATGCCGATCATGACGATATAAAACGCATAATGGGTCAGTTTCGCTGCCCAAATTTCCCATGGTTTCATTCCCGCCGGCAATGCAGGCGAACGATGGGTCAGACGCCAGAATAAACGGACAAAGCTTAAAACAAGAATGGTCAAGCCCAGAGATTTATGAAGCTGGTAAGCCTGAAATTTATAATCATCAGGAAGGGAGTCTAACATCAGGCCCATGGCTAACATCAAGATGATCGCAAGTCCGATGATCCAATGGAGGGCAATAGCAACTTTGGTATATTTTTCTGGCATTTAAAAACTCTTTCAAAAATTTAAACAATACTACACCTTTAAATGTGACTAGTCGATATGGAGCTTTTGGGATAGTCTGACAAGTATGAGGACGCTTTATCATCTTTGGCTGCACCCTTTTTCGCGCAAGGTTCGTATGGTCTTGGGCGAGAAAGGTCTGGAATATGATGCCCGTGTGGAAAAAACATGGGAACGGCGCATGGAATTTTTAATGCTCAATCCCGCGGGAGATGTGCCTGTCCTTGTTGAGCCGGACGGCACCAACCTATCCAACAGCAACGTGATTTGCGAATATCTGGAAGAGGTCTATACCGGCGTCGATCTGTTGGGCCGTGACCCTGTCCAGCGGGCCGAAACGCGTCGTTTGGTGACTTGGTTCGATATTAAATTCAACCGCGAAGTCACCGATAAC
>DMIT01000070.1 GCA_003452275.1 Rhodospirillaceae bacterium
GTTGCCGAAACCGACCACACCAAAAAATTATCCCGTATCACCATTTTGTGTACGGGGACTGTTCACGTCATCGAACAAATCCACCATCAACTGGAACGTCTGGTGCCTGTACATTACGTGTCCAATCTGACTCTTGAAGGGCCGCATATCGAACGCGAACTGGCCTTGATGAAAGTCGTCGGCAAGAAAGAAAAACGGATTGAAGCCTTACAAATCGCCGAAAGCTTCCGCGCCAAAACGGTTGATACGACACTCGATAGTTTCGTCTTTGAATTAACAGGGTCGCCGGAGAAAATCGATGCCTTTATCGAACTGATGCGCCCACTTGGACTTGTCGAAGTATCGCGCACAGGGATTGCCGCAATGGCCCGCGGCAATGAAGGAATTTTTTAATTTAACCACAGAGGAGAAGTAAGAAAATGAAAGTGTACTACGATAAAGATACCCAAGACAATTTGATCAAAGATAAAAAAGTCGTCATCGTCGGTTATGGTTCCCAAGGCCATGCCCATGCCGCGAACCTCCGCGACTCCGGTGTGAAAGACGTACGTATTGCCCTTCGCGCCGACAGCCCGACCAATCAAAAAGCGAAGGACGCGGGTTTCAAAACCATGACCCCTGACGAAGCCGCAAAATGGGCCGACGTGATGATGATGGCAACGCCTGATGAACTGCAAGCCGATATTTATAAGACGTCGATTCACAACAATATGAAACCGGGGGCGGCGATTGCATTCGCGCACGGTCTCAACATCCATTTCAACCTTATCGAACCACGCAGCGATGTCGATGTGTTTATGGTTGCGCCGAAAGGCCCGGGGCACACTGTGCGCAGTGAATATCAACGTGGCGGCGGTGTTCCCTGCCTTTTCGCCGTCCATCAGGATGCATCCGGCAAGGCACGCGATCTGGCCATGTCCTATGCAGCGGCCATTGGTGGCGGACGTTCCGGCCTCATCGAGACAACCTTCCGTGACGAATGCGAAACCGATTTATTCGGTGAACAGGCTGTTCTTTGCGGCGGTGTGTGCGAACTTATCAATGCCGGGTTTGAAACTTTGACCGAAGCCGGATACCCGCCGGAAATGGCTTATTTCGAATGTCTCCATGAAATGAAACTGATTGTTGACCTGATGTATGAAGGCGGCATGGCCAATATGCGTTATTCCATTTCCAACACGGCGGAATATGGCGATTACACCCGTGGCAACCGCGTCATCACCGACCAGACCCGCGCCGAAATGAGAAAAATTCTAACCGAAATTCAGTCCGGCGAATTCACCCGCGCATGGATGAAAGAATGCGCGGACGGTCAAACCAATTTCAAAGCCACCCGCGCGGCCAAGGCTCAACACCCGATCGAGGCCGTGGGAAGCAATCTACGCGCACTGATGCCATGGATCGCCAAAAACAAACTGGTCGATAAGGCTAAAAACTAAATCAGGAAACCCCGCCCCACACAGGCGGGGTTTTTCATGCTTCATTTTTTATTTGCTGTTTTGCAACATTTATGTTTACATAGATATATGAATATTGCGGCTTCCCTTTTTGTTATCTTAACCGTCATTGCCACCAAAATCACAGCAGGGGCAGCGGCGCGGGGAGCATGTGCGGCGGCTTAACAGCCCCTGCATCATCAATCCTCATCCTTAATATCGCGCTCGGCGCCCCTGAAAAATCCTTAAATAAGCTGGATATACCCTTATGAAATCACAGAAAAAACATACTTATAATCCCTATCGCAGTTGCTTCCAGACCATGAGCGCGAACGGTGCCGCAGAACTTCTTCGCTACGGCAAGTCAAAAGCAGGCTGCATTTCACTGGCCCAAGGGGAAGGCTCCCTGCCCACCCCTGCTTTTATTTGTGACGAAGTCCATAAATCATTATCCGAAGGAAAAACATTCTATAGCTTCGGCGCGGGACTAACCGAACTGCGTCAGGAAATCGCAACCTACCATGCCAAAACATACGGCCATCATATCCCGCTCAACCGCATTGCCGTCACCAGTTCGGGAACGAATGCCGTTCATCTGGCCTTGATGTCCATATTGGATGAAGGTGACGAAGTCATCGCCGTGACCCCCATCTGGAAAAACCTGATCGGCATTACAGAGCTTGCGGGCGGCAGAATTATTGACGTCCCCATGGAACAAAGCGATGGAAAATGGCATCTGGATTTGGAAAAGTTTTTCGCCAAAGTTACGCCGCACACCAAAGCGATGATGATCGTGTCCCCGAATAACCCCACCGGATGGGTGATGTCGGGCGAAGATATCAAAACCGTTTTAGAATTCGCGCGCGCCCGCGATATCTGGATCATCGCCGACGAAGTGTATGGCCGCACCATGCACGATGTCTCCAAAGCCCCTAGTTTTCTGGATTATGCCGAAGATGACGATCTATTATATGTCGTCAATAGTTTTTCAAAAACATGGGCTATGACCGGCTGGCGGCTCGGCTGGTTGATCGGCCCGCGCGATTCCGAAGACAAAATCCGCGATGTCATTTTATACGAGAATATGGGCCCCCCAACCTTCACCCAACATGCCGGTATCGTTGCTCTCCGCCATGGCGAAGATTTTTTGCAAACCCAGAAAACATTGTGGAAAGGCAATCAAGAACTGGTCATAGAAAGCCTTGCCGCATTTGACCATATCTCGCTGGTCAAATCTCCGGCAGCCTTTTACGCGTTTTTCAAGATTGACGGAGAAACCGACTCTTTCGCCCTCGCCCGACGGTTGATCGACGAGGTCGGCGTGAGTCTGGCCCCCGGCGGCGCTTTCGGCAAAGAATTCAATAACTATCTGCGCCTCTGCTTTGCAGCCAGTCCCGAAGTCCTCTCCGAAGCTTTGCACCGCCTGAAACCGGCCTTTCGCTAAAGAATATCGAAATATTTCAGGATTAACCATTTCTCCTCTTGAAATTTGGAGGAGAAGAGGTTAGTTTGCCGCGTTTTCCATGTTAGCGGAGGGGTGGCCGAGCGGTTTAAGGCACTCGCCTGGAAAGCGGGCATAGGGTTAAACCTATCGTGAGTTCGAATCTCATCCCCTCCGCCATTATTCTAAAAACCGACCCTCTATCTTTTTGAGGGTCGCCGGAAAAACCCCAATTCCCGCAACGTGTTCCGCGAAAAGCTCCTGATATGGTTTTGGCCGTAGCGGCGGAAATTTGCTCCGTTTCTCTCTCTACGGGCCTTTTCTCTCAGAAAGCTCCGTACTGATTGCCTCCATGTTCACAGGTTTCGGTCAATAGGTTTCAAGGGTTTACGGGATGGCGGTTTTTTTGCATTTTGCCTAGCGCGGTTTCAAGAAGCATCTCCAGAATGAAGGAGAAATCATGTATCATGGTAAAAAATTGATCGGTAACATTGATGCAGTTTATTAAAGTCCCCTTGGCAGAATTAATTAAGACAACCGCCGCGCCGAAAATGAAGCGCATGCCCAAAGGTGTGAAAGGCCATATCGAAAAACATACGATCCTAGAATTCCATCCCAACTTCCTGGTGGTCGATGCACCGACTCAAAGCAATGTCATCCAGGTCAAATGCGGGTGCCGTGAGACCTTCAAAATCGGCAGCCAGCATCTCTATGTCACTTTGCAGAAGCTGCCCAAGGCCGAATTCGCCGAGGTGGGCCTGGATCCAAAAACCAACAATCTAATTGTCCGCAGCGACGGACTAGAGATCAAGCTGGTCGGCGAAAAATAGCCTGTGGCGTCTTGTCTTTAAGCGATATTTTATGCTAGATTCGGGCGTGCTTGTTGGTGAGCCTGCTCGTTCGTGCAAAGATTTCATCGGCCAACGAATCGATAATACAACCTTATCCAAGTTTATTATCTGACCTCAGATTACGAACGCGAATTTTTAGATAATAAATTTGGGCAACATAAGGATTGTATCATGACGCCCGTAGACTATTTCAAACTCCAAGCCAAAAATCTGTTCCGCGATTATAAGACGCAATATGCGTATCAAGTCGATGCGGACGGCGCTAAACACTATACCTATAAGCCGAAATATTTTGATATGGACGGCATCTTCCTCGACTTCGAAGATTTCGACGAAGAGGATTTCAGCCTAATGAAAGCCCAGCATCTTCTGGCAACGATGCTCGGATTTAAAAAGTGGCCGGACTTATTAAATGCTTCAGAGGTGGAATTAGAACTCGCCAAACTCCGGTTTGATAATCAGGACGGAATTTCTCTCGATGAATGGGAAGAAGGCGTCGCTGATATCGAAGCTGAACATAACTTTACTTTTGATGCACAAGGTCGGCTGGATTACTTTAAGCATGGTCTTTCCGTCCCAGGGGGACATGGTCTTTTTGACAAAGATTATCGCTTAAGCCCAGCCCAGCGCCGTGCATACAATGATCCCCCTCGGCCAGCACCGAAGGCCGATCCAGGCCCGCAGATCACATCGCTGCCGTTGAGCAAGGCGGATCATGCGGAATTTGTTAAAACGGCGAACAGCGTCTTTGAGAGCGTCGTAAATCGGGTGGAGCCGAAAAATCCGACGCAGACCAGAAAACTTTGGGATGCAGCGGAATACGTCGATACCATGCTGACGGAAGATATGCTGCCGATCAGCAAGGGTTATGCCCTGTCATTGATCGATGCTTTCCTGGTTCATCATGTGATCGGCTTGGCCGTGCAGGCTGACAAAGTAGCCTAAGCCGTCCGCTTGCGCGCATTCGACAGGGTCAATTTCTCCCCGCCACGCACGATGAATTTGGCTTTGTAGGCCGTGTCCTCGCCTGACCACTCAATCGGGTCATCGTCGGGAAGCTGGAACACGCGCTGGAGATTGGCCGAAACTTCCTGTTTGGTCTTTTTGACCTTGTCGATATCGCTGACCGACATATTACCGTTCGCCGCCGCCATAGCTTGCAGGAATGTCCACGCCTGTTTCGGTTTCTTCGTGCGCTTGTCGCGCATTTGGAGGTCTTCGGCGCTGAACTGCTTGTGGCCTTGCCCTTTGCAGGAAACGGTGATCATCTCATCGGCGGTGAATTCCAAAATTATATCGCCCCACACTGTACCTGCTGGTGTTGGATAGCGCGTTTCGCCAGATGATCCATCAATGTTTTTGATCCATGCGGCAGAAAGGTCAGACAGGATACTGGCGGCGTTACCCCTGACTTGGATGGCATCGTTGGTGAATTCAATTATATCTTCATACGCGAACACCTTGGCTCCGTTTCGCAGCGCCACGTCCTGGACGGATTGTGTCACAGCAGGAGCCGATGGCAGTAGGACAAAAAACGGCTTTTTAAATTTGGTCGCAAGTTGACCGATGGCCCGTTCAATCCTACTCGCCTGTGCCTCGATCATCGCTACAACGGGGAAACGGTAGCTGGCAGCGGGATTATATTCGCCGATCTGCCAACAGGCCGGAAGGCCATCTATTTCGGTATGTGCAACGCCGTTGATACCGAACGCCGCCGCGAGGCCGGAGAAGATGGTCGTGAAATCTGGGACGTGGACGATCAGGTCTTTCTTTTGCAGGGAACGCTTGTCGCAGCCGGAGGCGCATACACCGATATGCTGGCCATCGTTGTGTTTTATCACGTCCATGTATCCACCACATCTGCCTGCGCATGGAAATGTTTCAGCAAGCTCGTTCGTGGGCTTTAGCAGATTTTCAGGGAAACCCGTCCAATCTGCCTTTACGCCGCGCGCACCGAGAAGCTGGCTTAATTTATGCCACGGCTGCTTCTGAAACATATACTGCCACCTCATCATTTTCTTCGTCCGTTTCCGCTTCCTGCAATTTTATAAAACCGCGCGCTTTCATCCACTGCTCAACGACATGTGCATCTTCCTTACGGTCGAAGCTGGCAATATTTGGGGTTTTGATCTTTATGGTGCGCGGCTTGGGGCTGCCATCAAATTTCACCTGAAAGCTAGCCGCAACCAGGTTGCCGTAGTCAGGAAAATTACGGCTCCGGCTTTGCAGTGATTTGAAGATATCTTTGGAACGCAGGATCGTGCGGTCATTGTACGGCCCTCGGAATAACAACTGCACCTCTGTCAGGCGCACCTCCGCGAGACCGTCAATGTCGAGGCAGCTCAAGGAATTTACCCCATCGTCGAGCAGCGGCTGCAGGGTAAATTTGTCCTCGTTGGGGAAGTATTCCGCATCGTTGAAAAATACCTGCCCGAAAGCCGAGAGATACATCGCCCGTTCTTTCTTGCCGCCAGACTTATTGAAGATCTGAAGTTCGTTGGATTCAATGTCGTAAATGACAACATCGTGAAATTCAGGACGGTAGAACACGCTGCCCGTTTCGCCATCTTCGATTTTGCCTTCGCGCTTAAACGGCATGCCATGGCGCACAAGGAAATACACTTTATTCTCATCATCCATATCGAATGACAAAACCTTGCAGCCCTTGCCACGTTTATTCTGCTCGAACCACACGTCCATGAGGCTTTCGAGGTGGGAAATATTGCTGCTAGAAAAGTTCGGTTTTTTACCTTTGCCCTTTTCAGACTGAAAGCTGTTGAAGCTCTTCGGCTTCATCATCAGTGCCTCGGCGTGTGATTTTTTGATCAACTCTGGGTCTTTCAGCCACAACAGCACTGCGAGGTCAGCGGGTGTGCAATCGGCAGGAACGGTGACGTTTCCGGTCTTCGCCATCTCCAGCAACTCGTCGTACATTTCGTCGTCCGCAACCTCATGAACAAAAAAGAGGGCATCCACCATGTCTGGCGGTATGCCCTCGGTCGGCTGCATCAGAATCCGGCAGAGCAGATCGTAATCGATCTGTGCGCTGCCGTTCACTTTCGGCTTGAACCCGCGTCCCTCCAAATAAGAGGTGTACGGGGACAAGAACTGCAAAAGATTCTCGTCCTTTATTTTCTTCAGAATATCCGGTTGTGCAAATTTATTAAGGGAATACGTCGCCATCCTGTTGCTCCTTTGCCTGATTGATAGGATCGGCTCTGGAACAAACGCTGACGACCCTTCCCACAATCGAGAAGTCATCGTCATGGCTGATGATGATTGGTTTCAGTTTTTTGTTTTCGGGCCTCAATTCGATTTTTTCATCCGCTATAAACAACCGCTTCACAGTTGCTTCCCCGTCGCGCATGGCAACGACAATGTCACCAGACTCGGCAAGCTGTTGTTGACGAACGACAACATAATCGCCGTCATTAATATCTACATCGATCATGCTGTCGCCGCACACTTGAAGTGCAAAGCAATTGCCGCGCGCGATCATTGCATCGACCATGATCTCACCAATTTTATTTTCGATTGCCAAAATCGGCGCACCCGCAGCAACGCGACCTATGATCGGAACATTAATCATCTGGCGCGTGCGCGGTGTGAAATCTTTTACCACCGTCATCGTGCGCGCCTTGCGCGGCTCACGCTGGATATAGCCTTTTTCCTCCAGGCGTCCCAGCAGCTCGTAGGCACTGGGTGGCTGGATTGAAAANNGATCCATGAACGCAGTGATCGTGCGCAACATGGTTTCTTGTACAGGCGTTAGGTTTCCGCCGCTCGGTAGTTTTTTTAGCGCTTTCATTTTTTCGGCTTCTCGGTTCTCACGCCTTTGAATTTTCCGCCGTCCGACTTCACGTCCATAAAGCGGCCCGTGTCATCATCACGCTTGGTGTAATGACCTGTTTTGGTATTGAGGACTTGGGAACGATCGCGCACCGCGCCGTTGCGGTGACCATCGCCTTTGGGTGGATTTGTTGCCATGCGAATCTCCTTATGATGAGCCTTATATTTATTAGGTTTGATTATCTTATTTCAAGAAAAATCGCTGTCAATACCGTACTTATCCCGACACTTCCCCTATCCATGCCGTATGTAACCCCCACCAACAGTACGGAGGTGATGATGAACGGATTAGACCCGAATGTGATGTCTGCACACGAGCGTATGGCGGAAATGGCGCTGATCCTCGCCCGCGGCGTCGTTCGTCGCCATAAAAAGCTGAAAACCAAGGACATGAGAGACTATTCGCTGGACTTAGAGGCGGCTGGAAGCATTCATGGGCAAAAGCAAAAGGAGTAAAATAACTGATGCAAAACAATGTATTAGCAAAGGTCGCCGCCCTGCCGCAGATGCCCATGGCGGAGCTGGCGACGATGTGGGAGGAGCTTTTTCAGGTCAAAGCCCCGAAATACAACAAACCCTATCTGGTCAAGCGCCTGGCCTACCGCTTGCAGGAAATCGCGCACGGCATCGATAGCGGGATTATCGAAAAACGCCTTGAGCAATACGCCAAGGAAAGCCTTTCGGAAAATCTGCGTAAGCCGCGCGGCAAAGGCATACACATGCCCGTCGCGGGGACGCGGCTCGTGCGCATCCACAATGGCATCGAACACCGCGTCACCGTCCTCGACAACGGCTTTGAATATAACGGCGCGCATTACCGGAGTCTGTCGCATATCGCGCGTGAAATTACAGGCACAAATTGGTCAGGCCCCACTTTCTTTGGCCTGGTACGCAGAAACAAGGAGGGCAAGGAATGACGGAGCCAAAGAAAAGAATTCGCTGCGCGATTTACACCCGCAAATCCACGGAAGAAGGTCTCGACATGGAATTCAACAGCCTCGACGCGCAGCGCGAGGCGGGAGAATCTTATATCACGTCGCAACGGCATGAAGGCTGGACGCTGGTGCCGGACTATTACGACGATGGCGGTTTTTCGGGCGGTAGCATGGAACGCCCCGCGCTCAAAAAACTTATGCGCGACATTGAAAAAGGTCTGATCGACGTAGTCGTTGTTTATAAGGTTGACCGCCTGTCGCGCTCTCTATCCGATTTTGCCAAGATGATCGATCTTTTCGACAAGCACAACGTCAGTTTCGTTTCCGTCACTCAGCAATTCAACACGACAACGTCCATGGGGCG
>DMIT01000154.1 GCA_003452275.1 Rhodospirillaceae bacterium
CGCGAACACGCTAAGCTATTCCAGTTGTCACGGGCTGTGGCGCAGCTTGGTAGCGCACTTGACTGGGGGTCAAGGGGTCGCAAGTTCAAATCTTGTCATTCCGACCAATTAAAAAGCAGGCTCTTTGGCCTGCTTTTTTGATGTTTTTGATTGTCAGAGGATTTAAGGCGCGCAGGTATAGGCTCTGCCGGTCATGGTGACGTAGTCGCCGTCTTTGCCGGGGGCGTTGAGGACGAGGTGGGTTGCGCCCATTTTGAATCCTTGTTTGCGGGCCAGTTCGATGACGGTGTCATGCGCTGTGCCTGAAAACATCCCGTAAGGGGCCATGGCGTTGGTGGACAGGTTACCGATCAGTTTGCAGGAGGTGACCTCTGAACTATCCACGATTTGAATATGTCTGTACGGATCTGCTTCGGGGGTATTGACGCATCCTGTCAATCCGAGGGCCAAAGTGGTCAATAGAAGGGCGGTTTGTTTCATGTTTTTCTCTCTTATTCCTAAAATAGCATTCTGTGTCGGAGCATAGCCTATTATGATTTATAAAAAAATGTTTCAATTTCAAGGAGGAATTTGTGTTGGATATTAATCATATTCTTTGAGGCTTATTTCGGATGTTGATCCACAAGGTTTTGGCAAAAAATAACTACCGAAGAGCCAACAGAAACACAAAAATCAGATTAATCTGATTCCCACGAATAAGAAAAACCCGCCAAGATGTGTCTTGGCGGGTTTTTTAAATTCGAGATACCATCGCTTTATGATTATGTAGGTTCCGGTGCAGGGATACGCAAATCAGCTTTTGATGATGCCGAAGCTTTCGCAATAGCGATAGTGGCGGTTGCTGAAGCAGAACTTGCGAAAGCTGTTTCGATAAGCGTATCGGCTGAAGTAACTGCTTTTGACACAAATTTATTATAACGACCATGAACCTCTGCATCAGAGTTTGCACCACGGAAGAACATCGGGTTGTTTGCTGTTGCACGAGAGTCTTTTGCATTCAAAGCATCTACTCCACCTTGAGCCAAGGCTCTTGCACCGGCATCCCCCAGATTGTGTGATTGATAAACGCGAGTTGCCAATGCTTCGATATTATTTTTTAATTCAGGGTTTGCTCGTGCTGTAGCGATGATACGTTTTGCAAGGATGCTTCCGGCCAGAATATTATCTTCTTTCATTGTCCATGCTTCGGATTTGGCAATGCCGTCTTTTATATTAACGTCGAGTTTTGCTACGCGATTTGCAATGCGTGGATCATTCATATTCTGTTTGACTTCACCTGCGATGGTGCCGTCCAGATAGTGGAAGGCACCACCTGCGGAAGATGCATATTTTGTACCGCTGACGGAACGAAGAACACCAAAGCTACTTTCGATGGTTGCGATACCACCCATTACTTTTGCAAAGTCTTTTGCGGACATGCCTGCGTCTGCGGCATACATTTCGGATACTGTTTTAATGTCGGCTGCTAATGCGGTACGCGCTTCATTTTTGCTGAGTTTAAAAGCAGGAGCTTTGAAACCGTCATCAATGATAGAATTTGGTGAAAGAACTGACGAGTGGTTGCGAGGATTATGAACGAAAGGTGTGAAAACGCTTGTTTCATAAGCAGACGTAACGCGACGATCAGATGGATTGTTACGTTGGAAGTCTGCATAGCTGCGGTCGATAGGATCTTTTGGGTCAAAATATTTACCTAGATTCGCCGCATTGTCTTTAACCCAGTCATTAAGGGATAATGCAGTTAATTCTTGGCCATAATTGATCAAGTCCAAATGGATAAAGCGTTGGAAAGCAATATCTTGTTCACTTTTTGGGGCATCAGCAGGAAGAGGTTGAACGATCTGTTCTTCTCTTCTTAGGCGGCTCTCGGTTGTTCCTTTGAGGTGTACGGCACCACGGCTTGCGACGGCAGGGGCAACGGGAGTTGTAATAACAACTGGAGCAGCAGAAATAGATTTTTGGTCTTTTTTATTATCAGCCATATTAACACCCTTTTTTATTCTTAATTCTTATGGGTTCATCATACCTGAAAAAAACATAAAAATCAAACTTTTCGGGCATCTCATATGATGGGTTAAGTAATTGATTATGCTGAAATAATCATGAAATTTTTTAAGAAATTATATCTGGCCCACGGTTTTGATTTTGGATTTGGGGTGGATTTCGTTCTGGGACATGACGGCGGTTTGCGGGCGGAAGCGTTCTATCACTGACCGTACATAAGGGCGAATCATGGGGGAGGTCAATAAAACGGGGTTTTCACCTGTCTGGGCGAATTTATCGAAAACCTGACGGACGGCAGAGATAAATTCCTGTAGCACGCTGGGGGCCATGGCCAGTTGGCGGTCGTCGCGTTCGCCGATGAGGGAGTCCGAGAAATTCTTTTCCCATTTGGGGGACATGGTGACCAGTGGCACATGTCCATGGCCGTTGATATGGGCTTCGCAAATCTGGCGCGAGAGGCGGGAGCGCACATGTTCGGTAATCGCCATGACATTTTTGGTATAGGTCGTGGCTTCGGCCACGCCTTCGAGAATGGTTGGCAGATCGCGGATGGAGACACGTTCATTGACCAGATTTTGCAAGATACGTTGCAGCCCGCCGACCGAAAGTTGCGACGGAATGACATCGCCCACGAGTTTTTGGTAATCTTTCGGCAGTTCATCAAGCAGACGTTGCGTTTCTGTGTAAGACAGCAGGTCAGCCATATTTTCCTTGATGATTTCGGTGATATGGGTGGTCACCACCGTGGTGGCATCGACAACGGTATAGCCTTTGAAATGAGCTTCTTCGCGGTAGCGATTGTCAATCCACATTGCGGGCAAGCCAAAAGTCGGTTCAACCGTTGCTTCGCCCGGCAGGGAAATCGGTTCGCCGGTCGGGTCCATACAGAGCAACATTCCGGGGCGGACTTCACCGCGTCCGGCCTCGATCTCTTTGATCTTGACCGCATAGGTCGCGGCGGGCAGTTGCAGATTATCCTGAATACGCACCGATGGCAGAATATAGCCCATTTCTTCGGCAAGCTGGCGGCGCAGGCCCTTGATTTGATCCGGCAATTTCACCGAATGTTCGCTGCCATGAACCAGCGGGAGCAGGGCATAGCCCAGTTCCAGACGGATAATATCCATGGCGAGGGATTTTGAAATCGGGTCTTCGGCAGGTTTGGCAGCGATTTGTTTCTGTTCTTCGGCCAGTACTTTATTATTGTCGATGACTTTCAATCGCTGGAACGACATAAACGAAATACCGCCCATGGCTGCCGCCAGAATGCCGAAAGGCATAAAGGGCATGGCCGGAATCAGGCCAATCGCCAGAATCAGAACTGACGTCATAGCGGTTGCGCGCGGATAACGCCCGAACTGGTCGAGAAGGGCGGCGTCAGCGGAACCTTCGACCCCCGCTTTGGAGACCAAGAGACCCGCGGCAACAGACACGATCAAAGCCGGAATTTGTGAGACAAGACCGTCACCGATAGACAGCAATGTATAATAATCTGCGGCCTCAGCCAGAGACAGGCCTTTGACCGTTGTCCCGATGATGATGCCGCCGATCAGGTTGATGAAGGTAATCAACAGCCCCGCAATCGCGTCACCGCGTACGAATTTTGCCGCCCCGTCCATCGCTCCGAAAAAAGTGCTTTCCTGCTGTAACTCGGATCGCTTGATTTTGGCTTCTTCTTCGGTAATCAGTCCTGCTGACAAGTCCGAGTCAATGGCCATCTGTTTTCCCGGCATCGCGTCCAGACTGAACCGTGCCGCGACCTCGGCAATACGCCCAGACCCCTTGGTAATAACGATAAAATTAACGATGACCAGAATGGCAAAAACGATACC
>DMIT01000218.1 GCA_003452275.1 Rhodospirillaceae bacterium
TGATATCCACATTCTCGACAAGCTGGACTTTCTGAATGGGTTTGGTAAAGCTTGGCCAGCCGCTCCCCGAATCGAATTTGTCGGTCGAGGAAAATAACGGTTCCCCCGAAACGATATCGACATAAATACCTTCGGCATGGTTATCCCAGAATGCATTGCGAAAAGGTGGCTCTGTCCCGTTTCCCTGCGTCACATATTTTTGCATCTCGTTTAATTTCGACACGTCTTTCTCCTCTTTTTTATGATCATCTTGATAAAATTGCGGGAAATTTTTCTGCAACGCCTTGACCTTGGGCGCATCATGGATCGCGATATAAGGCTGATCGGGGTGAAGCCGCGCATAATCCTGATGATAATCTTCAGCCGGATAGAACGCATTCAAATTTTCAAGGGTGGTTGCAACCGGTTTATCGAACACATGCGCAGCATTCAGTTCGGCAATATAAGCGGCAACATAATCCCGCTGCTCTGGACGATCCGTAAAGACCGAGGAACGATATTGCGTTCCCATATCCGGCCCCTGATGGTTCAACTGGGTCGGGTCATGCGCCACCGCAAAAAAGATTTGCAGAATCTGCCCCAGATGAATGCGCGCGGGATCATAGGTGATCTGCACCACCTCGGCATGACCGGTGTCACCACCACTGACCTGACGGTAATTTGCTGTCGCCGCTGCCCCGCCGGCATAACCGGAAACAGCGCTTTCAACGCCTTTCACATGCTGGAAGACTGCCTGAATGCCCCAGAAACATCCACCGCCGAGGACAATCGTCTCTTTTTCTTTGTCCGTTGTAAATTGTGTGGTCGGGGCAGGCACCGCTACGGCATGAGAGGAACCTAAAGAACAAAAAACAGCCATTACAAATACTCCGCATATCATCAATATCAGACGCATCGCCATCACCTCGCAAAGAGTGGGAACATGACTGGAATAGAGTGTTTTTCCGAATGAGCAAGGATAGGTTACAGGGCGGGAACGACCGTAAAGCAATTCTGATTAACGGTCAGCGTGTCACCGGTCACTTTATGGGTTAACACATTGCCGCGCCATTCCACATCTTTGGGATTGATACTGTTCCCCAGAACAATGAAATTGGTCGTTTTATATACCCATGGAATTGCAAAACCAGTAGGAATCTCGGCTGGTGCTATCGTAGATCCGGTGCAATCAACTGTTAACGTGTCTTTGCCCCATGACGCATCCAGAACAATAATACTGCGTCCAGCCCCGAGTTTAATCGTATCGTTCCCCGTCCCCCCATTCACAATCCGGTTACCGGTTACATCGGTGATAAAGTCATCATCAGGGCCACCGATCAGCATAAAATCACCATCAGTTGCCCCGCCTCTGATATCGCGATTCAGATCGCAGCCGATTGCATCTTTTCCTGATGTGCCGATAATGATAGTGGCAGTCGGTGTTTTGGCGGCACAATTCAATGCCTGCTTAGCAGTTGAAAGCGTAGGGTCAATAATCGATGCGGAATTAATATGCAATGTTTCGAAACTGCGCTTATTGCCGTTTTGGTCNNTCCCTATAATAACCTAAAGCCTTTTGGGCCTCTTCGACTGCCAGAGTTTTTTGTTGCGCATCAGCCGTATTAGCATTTGCTTCGTCCATCAGCAAAAATTCTGGGGGTAATTTCGGCTCGCTAAAGACAAAAGGCTTTGGTTCATCTTCCTGAAACATCACCATGCCATAGGCAGTATACAAAGCAACAGCGGCAAGAATAAAAATCAGGAAATTGATATACGGCTTCATGAGACACCCAGACTTTTAAGGGGAAGAGAATTAAATGAATCTGCTGAAGTATAACCGAAATTTTCGCTTTTGACCACGGGTTATGTTTTCGGATGCGGTGAACTATGGGAAGGCGCAGCCGCAACTTGATTACGCCCGTTATGCTTTGCAGTATAAAGGGCACCATCTGCTCTTTCGATAATATCCTCGACTGTTCGGTCGGCGACATATTCGGCCACCCCTACAGACATCGTGATCCGTCCTAAAACTTTGCCTGTACTCCGATTGATGACATCCTTACTGGCAACAGCTTTACGTAAGGCATTTCCAACAATCACCGCACCGGTCAGATCGGTATCTGGCAAGATAATCGCAAATTCCTCTCCACCATAGCGGGCCGCAAAGTCTTTCCCTTTGATACTGTCTTTCAGCGTTCTGGCCACCAGACGCAAGACCTGATCCCCCACCTGATGCCCGAAATTGTCATTAAAGGATTTAAAATGGTCAATATCCAACATCAAGAGGGTAAAGCCTTGTTTATTTTTCTCGGCATCTTGGAAAATGCGATCAAATTCGCTGTCGAAGGATTTGCGGTTGGCCAATCCTGTCAGCCCATCGGTCATGGCCTCACGGCGAACATGTTCCAGATCGCGGCGAAGTTCCTCCATCGCTGCATTGGATTGCATCAGCATCTCTTCCAGTTGATTGCTTTGATACATCATGGTTTCTGTGCTTTGCGTAGCCAGCTTGACCACTTCCTGAAATTCCGCCGGAGTTTTGGCGGTATCGATTTTGGTGCTAACATCGGACAGGGTATGACCATAATCTTTAGTGGCCCGTTGCACACCTTGCACGACATCACTGACGGACTGGATGGTATTCTGAACCTGTGCGCCTGTATTGCGAACCGTTTCCTCGTTACGCAAATCGCTTAAAAAGCGGTTATAAAGCGTACTGCACACATAATCTGAAATCACTTGTCCCGATTCAACGATGGCATCAATCACCCTGACAACTTCTGGAACGCTACGCGCATAATAAACATACCATAATTCATAATTTTCAGGAGTGGGAAGGATATCTTCCTTTTTAATACGCCCTATCACTTTTGTTGATAGTTCGTTTGTCACTTCTTTTTCTTTAGAACTGAGAAAAGTCACGGTGTTACTCCAAATAGGAAAATAAGATCAGAGCGTTAGGTAAACAGAAAAATAATGCAATGCCAAGTGGCAAATCCGGAATTTATTTCCCCCGCTTCAACAGCATTATCAAAGTATCATACATCTATCCTAATAAAGTCTTTAGATTTTTTGCGTTTGCACAGGGGTTGTCGATTTTTCGGTTGAATTCAGAACATGCATCACTTCTGCGACAGTTTTGACCTCTATATAGGTATTCATATGCTCTTCGCGAACAAAACGGTGCGCATTCATGTGGCGAATAAGCGCGATCAAAGGATCCCAATACCCGTCAATATTTGCGATAATGATAGGCTTATTATGCACCCCCAGATATTTCCAGGTCATGATTTCAAAGGCTTCGTCCAGCGTGCCCAGCCCCCCCGGCATAATGACAAAGGCATCCGCCTTATCGGCCATCATCATTTTGCGGGTATGCATATTATCCACGATGTGCAATTCGGTTAATTGATTATGTCTGACTTCCAATTTCAGAATATGATCCGGAATAATACCGATGACCGCCCCGCCTGCATCCAGACAGGAATTGGCAACCTTACCCATCAACCCCGGGCTGCCGCCCCCGTAAACCAGTGTAATGCCTGCCGCAGCGAGCGATTTCCCCAGTTCCAGCGTCGGCGCATCAAAAACGGGATTAGAAGTGGTGGAAGAGCCGCAATAGACGCAGGCAGATTTAATTTTCGACATTATAAAAAACACTATATAAAACTATGATTGCATTTTGGGCAGACTTGCCGCAAAACAGGACTATAAACAGAAATACTATCTCTCATGCCTTCTTACAATACAAAAGAATACAGATTTAAATATTAGGAAGTATTAAATGACCAACGAAGCAATTGAAAAAACCCTCTTTGACCTCAAAGAAACCATCGCTCAAACCCTCTGCACCCCCACCAACAAAGCAGGTTGGCCTTTTATTATCGGATTCGCAGTGGTGTCGGTTCTGTTGGCGATGTTGTCTTCCATCCTCGGCTTTATCGGCCTGACCTTGACTTTATGGTGCCTTTATTTCTTCCGTGATCCGGTGCGCATGGTGCCCAGCGCCGATGGATTGGTCGTATCCCCCGCCGATGGTCGGGTGACCGACGTGGCCGAAGGCGTTCCCTTGCCCAAAGAATTGCGCGCCGACCCGCTGGATGGTCAGGACGAAGACGGAGATTTTACACGCGTCAGTATTTTCCTGTCGGTGTTTGACGTGCATGTCAACCGCATTCCGGCATCCGGCACGCTCAAGAAAATCGTTTACCGTCCGGGGTTATTTCTGAATGCGGGTAATGAACGCGCCAGCATCGAAAACGAACGCTGCGCCGCTCTTTTGGACCTGACCGACGGGCGCGAACTGGCCTTTGTGCAAATCGCCGGACTGATCGCCCGCCGCATCATCTGCGATGCCAAAGAAGGTGATTCCGTCCAAAAAGGCGAACGTTACGGCCTCATCCGTTTCGGCAGCCGTATGGATATTTACCTTCCCAAAGGCGTCACCGCGCAAGTGGCCGTCGGCCAACGCGCTATTGGCGGGGAAACCGTTCTTGCCAACCTGAACGGGGCTGAAACCGCTCGGGAAGCAAAGCCGATATAACCGGCTTTCTCCCCTCTTTTAAAGGAGATATGATGGAAGACCACTCTCTCGCGAAACCCGCCGCAGCAAATCAGGCTTTGACATTGTCAAAACTGATTCCGAATTTAATCACCATGATGGCGCTGATCGCCGGTATTACCAGCGTGCAGAAAGCCCTGACCGGTAATTTCGAAGTGGCTGTTTTGCTGCTGCTGGCCGCAGCAATTCTGGATGTCATGGACGGTGCGGTTGCAAGGGCACTCAAGGCCCAGAGCGAGTTTGGCGCACAATTAGACTCCCTCTCCGACTTTCTGGCCTTCGGGGTGGCGCCGGGTCTTATCCTCTATGTCTGGACATTGGGCGATGCGGGCAAACTGGGGTGGATTGCTGCGGTGGTATTTCCTGTTGCTGCGGCTCTTCGCTTGGCGCGCTTTAACGTGATGGCGGCCTCGACCACCGAGATTCCCTTGTGGAAAAAAAGGTTTTTCACCGGCGTCCCCACACCTGCCGGCGCAATCTTGTGCCTGTTTCCGCTATATGTATGGTTCCTAACCCCCGAAACTTTCGAAGGCTACCGCTGGGGAACGCCACTGGTCGCCCTATG